>NZ_JBNHHC010000023.1:0-95184 GCF_059091865.1 Arthrobacter sp. B0316-1-20
TCCAAATGGCGAACTACACCGCTGCTGATATCAAGGCCCTGCGCGAGCGCACCGGCGCCGGCATGATGGATGTCAAGAAGGCCCTGGACGAGGCCAATGGGGATGCCGAGAAGGCCATTGAGCTGATCCGGATCAAGGGACTGAAGGGCGCCACCAAGCGCGAAGGCCGCTCCACCGCCGAAGGCCTGGTGGCCGCCAAGGTCATCGACGGAACCGTCGGCGTCATGATCGAGGTCAACTGCGAGACCGACTTCGTCGCCAAGTCCGCCAAGTTCATCGAACTCGCCGACAAGGTACTGGCCACGGCGGTTGAGTCCGGCGCCGCCGAGCTCGACGCCCTGCTGGCCGCCGACGTCGACGGCAAGCCGCTGGGTGACTTCGTCGTCGAGGAAGGTGCCGTGCTGGGCGAGAAAGTTGTCGTCCGCCGGGTCGCCCGCGTCGAAGGCAAGACCGTCGATGCCTACCTGCACAAGACGTCCAAGGACCTGCCGGCACAGGTCGGCGTCCTCTTCGCCGTCGACGGCGAAGGCGACTCGGCCTTCGAGGCAGCCCACGACATCGCCGTGCACAGCGCGGCCTACGCCCCGGCCTACCTGACCCGCGAAGAGGTCCCGGCCGAGACCGTGGAGAACGAGCGCCGCATCGCCGACGAGACCGCCCGCGCCGAGGGTAAGCCGGAGGCGGCACTCGCGAAGATCGTCGAGGGCCGGCTGAACGGTTTCTTCAAGGAGATCGTGCTGCTGGACCAGCCGTTTGCCAAGGACCCGAAGCAGTCCGTCGGCAAGGTGCTGGAGGCGGCCGGTGTCAACGCCACCGCCATTGCCCGCTTCCGCGTCGGAGCGTAACCTCGGTCGCAACGTTTAGGCGAACTGGCTGATTCAGATGACAAGGGGGTGGTCACCATCGGGTGACCACTCCTTTTTCATGTCCGGATCGGCCGCGCGGCTTCAACCGTCGGGCAGCCGCGGCCAGTCACACCCTCTTTCCCCAGAACCACGCACGCCGGGAGGCACCATGGAATCCCAGAACACCCAGACCACCGCTGATACCGGGGCCAAACGCCGCCGCGTCCTGCTGAAGCTTTCGGGCGAAGTCTTCGGCGGGGGGAAGCTGGGCGTGGACCCGGACACCGTCCGGGGCGTCGCCAAGCAGATCGCCGCCACGGTCGGCCAAGTCGAAGTGGCCATCGTCGTGGGCGGCGGCAACTTTTTCCGCGGCGCCGAACTGTCGACGTCGGGCATGGACCGCTCGCGAGCCGATTACATGGGCATGCTCGGCACCGTCATGAACTGCCTCGCCCTCCAGGACTTCCTCGAGCAGGCCGGGGTGGACACCCGCGTGCAAAGCGCGATCACCATGGGGCAGATAGCCGAGGCCTACATCCCGAGGCGGGCCATCCGGCACATGGAGAAGGGCCGCGTGGTCATCTTCGGCGCGGGCGCCGGCCTGCCCTATTTCTCCACCGACACCGTGGCCGCCCAGCGCGCCCTCGAGGTGCACGCCGACGTCGTGCTCATGGCGAAGAACGGCGTGGACGGCGTCTACACGGCCGACCCGAAGAAAGACCCGGCCGCGGAGAAGCTCGACACCCTGACCTATGACGAAGCCATGCGCCGGAATATCCGGGTGATGGACCAGACCGCCTTCAGCCTGTGCCGCGACAACAAGCTGTCCATGGTGGTCTTCGGGATGGAGGGCGAAGGCAACGTGACCCGTGCGATTCTGGGCGAACAGATCGGCACCTACGTCACCGCCTGACTGGCGCCGGGCCGTCCGCCGGATAGCCTAGGATGGAAAGCAGAGTCAGGACCGCGGGCATCGCGGAGTGAATGAAGGACGTGAAGGAGAGACCGTGATAGACGAGACGCTGCGCGAAGCTGCCGAGAAGATGGACAAGGCAGTCGAAGTGGCCAAGGAAGACTTCGCCACCATCCGCACCGGCCGCGCCAATCCGGCACTGTTCTCCAAGGTCACGGTCGACTACTACGGCACGCCGACCCCGCTGCAGCAGCTGGCGTCCTTCCAGAACCCCGAACCGCGCACCCTGCTGATCACGCCGTACGACAAGTCGGCGCTGAACGACATCGAGAAGGCCCTGCGCGATTCGGATGTGGGCGCCAACCCGGCCAACGACGGCGTGGTGATCCGCGTGGTCCTGCCGGAACTGACCATGGAACGCCGCAAGGAGTACGTCAAGGTGGTGCGGGGCAAGGCCGAAGACGCGAAGGTTTCGATCCGCAACATCCGCCGCAAGGCGATGGACACCATCGGCAAGCTGGTCAAGGACGGCGAGGTCGGCGAGGACGAAGGCAGCAGGGCCGAAAAGGAACTGGACGCCAAAACCAAGTCGCACACCGACAACGTCGACGAGCTCCTCAAGCGCAAGGAAGCCGAGCTGCTCGAGGTCTGATGAGTACGGACCAGCCTCAACCCATGGCTGGCGATACGCCGGCTCCGGCGGCTGGTCCGGGACAGCGGCCGGCAGAACCCGGACGCCGGGCGCTGCGTGCCGCCGCCAAGCCCTCCCGTGCCGGGCGCAACCTGCCGGCAGCCATCGTCGTCGGACTCTCGCTGCTCATCGTTGTCCTGGTGGGTCTTTTCCTCCTGCCCGATGCCTTCGTGGTGCTGGTGGCCGGTTTCGCGGCCGTGGGCGTGTGGGAGGTTTCCCGGGCCCTGACGGTCAAGAACATTAAGGTGCCGCTGCCGCCGCTGTTCGCGGGTGCCCTCGCGATGCCCGTGGCCGCCTATTACGGCGGGCCGGAGGGGCTCGCCTTCGCGCTGGTTGCCTCCTGCGTGGCCCTGATGGTTTGGAAGTGCCTGGACAGTACCGACGGCGCCGTCAGCAGTGTGCTCAGCGGCACCTTCATCCTCTGCTGGGTTCCCTTTTTCATCAGCTTCTCGCTGCTGTTGCTGCTGGAGGAGTCCGGCGCCCTGAAGGTGGCCACCATGCTGCTGCTGGTGGTCTCCAACGACACCTTCGGGTACCTGATCGGGGTGCTCTTCGGGAAGCACCCGATGGCACCGAAGATCAGCCCCAAGAAGTCGTGGGAAGGGTTTGCCGGTTCGGTCGGCGGAGCCGTCCTGGTCGGCGTCCTGTGCTCGGTGCTGGTGCTGGACCTTCAGTGGTGGTTCGGGCTGGTCCTGGCCGTGGCCACCGTGGCCGCCTCCACCGTGGGCGACCTGGCCGAGTCGATGGTCAAGAGGGAACTTGGCATCAAGGACATGAGCAACTTCCTGCCGGGCCACGGCGGGGTGATGGACCGGCTGGATTCCATCGTGTTTGCCGCCCCGGTGGCCTTCGTGCTCGCCTCGTTGCTGGCCCCCGGGGCCGTGTAGGCGCGCGGCCGCGGATACCCGGGGCCACGCGGCGGCCCGCATAGACTGGGCACCGTAGACAAGCGGAACGTATTGAAGGAACAGGAACCACAGGACACCATGGCGCGACGAACCATTGATGCCGGCAAGGGCAGTGCCCCGTTCGACCACGTGGACCGGCGGAACTTCGGCTACAACGCACGCCAGGTGGACGACTTCCTCAGCCGGGCGCGGGAGTACTACAACAACCCCGAGCCCGACGACGCTCCCATCACCAGCCGCGATGTCCGGGCCATGACGTTCGATCCGGCCAAGGGCGGCTACGACCCGCGGGCCGTCGACGCCGCGCTGGACCGGCTGGAGGACGTCTTCGCCCAGCGGGAGCGCGACGCGCTGATCAGTAGGGACGGCGAACAGGCCTGGCTGACGCAGATCGGCCGCGTGTCGGCGATGCTGCGCGCCCGCCTGCACCGCGCCCCGGGCGAACGCTTCCGCCGGCCGACGAAGCGGAACGCCGTCAGCTACAACGTGGAGGACGTCGACGCGCTGTGCGTGGAACTGCTGGGCTATTTCGAGCACGACCAGCCGATGAGCGTCGATGTGGTCCGCAGGGCCGTGTTCCGCGAGGCCAAGGGCAAAGACGGCTACGAGGAAAACCAGGTGGACGCGTTCCTGGACCGCGTCGTCGAGTTAATGGCCGCGATCGACTGACGGGGCCCGACCTCGTTCAGTCTCCGGGACGGGGCCAACCGGCCGGCTCCGGACTGTCCGCCCGCTCCGGGGTGTGCAGCCGTGCCATGACCCGGGCGGTGGTGGCCGGCCTGCGCGAAGCCGTCGCCCGGGAAACGGCCACCGTCACCAGGAACGCCGCCGGAACCGTCCAGGCCGCCGGCTGTCCCAACGGCTCGGCCCAGGCGCCCAGTTTCGGTCCCGCCACGGCAGCCGCCAGCAGCGAACCGCCGCAGAGCACCGCCCCTGACACCATGCCGGCAATGGCGCCGGCGTCGGTGAGGCCCCGCCACCAGATGCCCAGCAGCAAGAGCGGGCAGATGGTCGAGGCGGTAAACGCGAAGACCGTGCCCACGCTGCCGGCCAGGGCCAGCGATTCGGTGCCCAGGGCGATGCCCAGCGGCACGATGGCCGACAGCGCGGCGGCCAGCCGGAAGCCCCTGACGCTGCCGCGGAACAGGTCCTGGCTGACCACCCCGGCCAGGGAAACCACCAGCCCGGAGGTGGTGGAAAGGAACGCGGCGAACGCGCCCGCCACCACGCAGGCGCTCAAGAGGTCGCCGGCCAGGCCGTCCACAATCCGCCCCGGCAGCAGCAGCACCGTGGCGTCGGACTGGGTGCCGCCGGCCAGCCGCGGGGTGTGCAGCCTGCCGAGCACGCCGTAGATGGTGGGGAAGAGGTAGAACAGCGCCAGCAGCCCCAGCACCAGCTGCGTGGTGCGGCGGGCGGCGGCACCGTCGGGATTGGTGTAGAAACGCACCAGCACGTGCGGCAGCCCCAGCGTCCCGAAAAGCAGGGCGACGATCAGCGAGACATTCCGGTACAGGGATGCATCGCCGACGACATCCAGCGACGGGTCGAAGGCCGCGCCGCCGCCGGTGGCCGACTGGCCCGAACCGGTGAGGACCAGCAGGATGAACACCACCGGGACGGCCAGGGCCGTGAGTTTCAGCCAATACTGGAAGGCCTGCACGAAGGTGATGGAGCGCATGCCGCCGGTGACCACGGACAGCACCACCACGACGACGACGGCGAGGGCGCCTGCCCAGCCCGGCAGGCCCGTGGCGATGCGCACGGTCAGGGCGGCCCCGTGCAGTTGCGGCACGATGTAAAGCCAGCCGACCGCTATCACCAACAGGCTGGTGACGCGTCGCGCGGCAGTGGAATCGAGCCGGGCCGCGGCGAAGTCGGGAATTGTGTACGCCCCGGAGCGGCGCAGCGGGGCGGCCACGAACAGCAGAAGCATCAGATAGCCGGCGGTGTATCCGACGGGGAACCAGAGCGCGTCGATGCCCGAGACCAGGATCAGCCCTGCCACGCCCAAAAAGCTTGCGGCCGAGAGGTATTCGCCACCGATGGCCGACGCATTCCACCACGGCTTGACCGTCCGCGAGGCGACGTAGAAATCACCGGTGGTGCGGGAAATCCGCAGCCCGTAGATGCCGATCAGCACGGTGGCGGCGCAGACGGCGGCTACCGCCGCCAGCCCGGCGGCCGCGTTCACTGCCTCGTCCCCGGGCCAACCCGGTCGGCCGTCAACTCGCGGAAGCGGCGCTCGTTGCGGGCGGCCGCACGGTTGTAGAGCGCGGCACAGGCCAGGATGATCGGGTAGATCCCTATGCCCAGCAGCAGCCAGGGGAGCGGGACCGTGAACACGGTCAACGTGCCCGTGAGCGGTACCAGCGCGATCAGCACGGCCATGCCCAGCAGGATCAGCCCGAAACCGGCCGCCACCACCACGGCCAGGCGCAATTGGGAACGGACCAGGGACCGCACGAAGAGCTCGCCGACTTCCGACTGCTCGGCCACCTCGCGGGAGAAGGTGTAGCCGCCCGCCGGCCGGGGCGCGGCCGAACGCGGCGCGGTGACGCGGACCCGCTGCCGGAAACCGGCCGACGGAACCTGCGCATCGCCGTCGGGCAGCGGGGCGCCGTCGTCGTTCACCGGTATGCCGCCGTGGTGCAGCGGGATGCCGCCGTCGTCACGTGGGGGAACCTCGCCGCGGCCGGGACCGCTGCTCATCCGCGCGGCCTCACCCGCGTGGCCTCCAGCCGGTCGCGGACGGCGGGCAGGTGACGCCGGCTGACGGGCAGTTCGGCACCGCCGACCAGGAGGCTGGCCCTGCCGGCGCTGGTCCGCATCTGCTGGATCCGGTCCATCGCCACAAGGTAGGAGCGGTGGATCCGGAGGTAGCCGGCGTCCGCCCACTGGCGCTCCAGGTCGTTGAGCGGCACCCGGATCAGGTAGCTGGCGTCGGCCGTGTGCAGCCGGGCGTAATCGCCCTGGGCCTGCACGTACTGGATCTCGTCCCGCCGGATCATCTTGGTGATGCCGCCCTGGTCAACGGTGACGACTTCCGGCTTGGCCGCGCCGCCGTCTTCCATCAGTTCGCAGATCCGGCGCACGGACTCCGCCAGCCGGTCTGCCCGCACCGGCTTGAGGAGGTAGTCCACGGCGGCCAGCTCGAAGGCCTGCAGCGCCTTGTCCTCATCGGCGGTCACGAAGACGACGGCGGGCGGGCGGCTGAAGCGGGAAATGACCTTGGCGATGTCCAGCCCGGTCAGGGCCGGCATATGGATGTCCAGGAAGAGCGCGTCCACGTCGTGGCGCTCCAGGGCACGCAGCGCTTCGGCGCCGCTGGTGGCTTTGTGGACCTCCCCGATCCGGGAATCCCGGGCGAGCAGGTACGCCAGGGCCTCGACGGCAGGGGCTTCGTCATCGGCGACAACCACATTGACCATGGCCCACAGTCTATTAGGCCCCAGGGTGAAGCTTCGCGCGGGCCGCTTCAGTCCACCAGGTTCCCGGGCTGGAACTTGGGTAGCCGCAGCGTGACCAGCGTGCCGGCACCGGGCGCCGTGTCGACCACCAGGCCGTGTTCATCGCCGTAGACCTGCCGCAGCCTCACGTCCACGTTGCGCAAACCCACATGGTCGCCTTCGGCGCGGCCGGCCAGCACGGTGCGCAGCCGCTCCGGATCCATGCCCACGCCGTCGTCTTCAATGGTCACGACGGCGTAGGCGCCGGCGTCGTGGGCGGTGATGGTGATCTGCCCCGGCCCTTCCTTGGCTTCGATCCCGTGGCGCACCGCGTTCTCCACCAACGGCTGCAGGGAGAGGAACGGGATGACGGTGCTGAGGACTTCGGGGCCGATCTGCAGGCTGACCCTGAGCCGGTCGCCGAACCGGGCCCGTTCCAACAGCAGGTAGCGGTCGATCGATTTCAGTTCCTCCGCCAGGGTGGTGAAATCTCCGTGCCGTCGGAAGGAGTAGCGGGTGAAGTCGGCGAACTCGATCACCAGCTCCCGTGCCCGCGCCGGGTCGGTGAGGATGTAGGAGGCGATGGCGTTCAGGGCGTTGTAGATGAAGTGCGGGCTGATTTGGGCCCGGAGCGCGCGCACCTCGGCCTCCATCAGCAACGTCCGCGAGGTGTCCAGTTCGGCCAGTTCGATCTGCGTGGCCACCCAGGCCGCGACCTCGTTGGTGGCCCGCACGAGCGACGCCGCTACGTGTCCGGTGTAGGCGCCGACGGTGCCGACCACCCGGTCCTGAACCCGGATCGGGGCGAAGACCGCTTCCGTCGGGCCGCCGTCCCGGGCGGCGGCCCCCCGCGGGACCCGGCCCTCCGGCAGCAACTGGTCGCCGCGGAACACCTGGGTGCGGCTCGATCCGATGGTCTTGCCGGCCAGGCGCAGGGCCGACTCCGGCGGCTGGCCGGCGCCGTCCCAGCCGAGCACGTCCTCCAACCCGGTCAACACCAGCACCTCGGAGCCCAACAGGCCGCGCAGGTGCTTGCTCGCCTTGCCCGCGCCGGCCGGCGTCAGGCCGGCACGCAGGTACTGGCCGGCAAGCCCCGCGGTATGCAGCGTGGCGTAGGTTGCGCGGTCGGCCTCAGAGCCAAGGTCCCGGTAGGACCGGGTCAGTTTGAAGCCCACCAGCGCGATCACCGCCACCGCCGCCGCGGCCAGGGCGGCGATGAGCGCGATGTCCACGGCCGGGCTGAGCATGCCCTCCAGCCTAGCCTCCGGGCCGGCCGGCCGGGTGCAGCTCGGCGCAGGGGAGCGCCGTTCACCGCAGCCGGTGGACCGTTGGGCGACCCGACCCGCCCGGCTGCTGGCCTCCGTAACCGCGAGCTAGCAGAGTGATCGCAGTCACACCCCGCGTGTGCCCGATGAGGAGGAAAAAATGGGTAACGACCCCAACCCGGACGCCGGCACCGCCGCGGCCGTGGACTTCCAGGTGGTCCAGAGCAGTCCGGAGTTCACCGAACTCCGCAGGCGCCACCGTTCGTTCGTGTTCCCGATGGCAGTGGCCTTCCTGCTGTGGTACTTCGCCTATGTGCTGTTGGCCGACTATGCGCACGCATTCATGTCCACCAAGCTGTGGGGCAACATCAACGTCGGCCTGGTGCTGGGCCTGCTGCAGTTCGTGAGCACTTTCGCCATCACCACCTGGTACGTCCGCTACGCGAACAAGAAGCTGGACCCGATCGCCACTGACATCCGCCACAGCCTCGAAAACGAGGGCGTCGGCCTACCGGAGGACACCAAATGAGGCACGCCGTGAACATTCCGCTGGCCGTCACGGCGGACGACATCAAGGATTCCACCTGGATCAACATCCTGATCTTCGCCCTGTTTGTCGGCGTGACCTTGGTGGTGGTGCTGCGGGCCAGCCGGAACAACAAGACCGCGGCCGACTACTATGCGGCGGGCCGGTCCTTCAGCGGCGGTCAGAACGGTACCGCCATTGCCGGCGACTACCTCTCCGCGGCGTCGTTCCTAGGCATCTGCGGCGCGATCGCGATCAACGGGTACGACGGCTTCCTGTACTCGATCGGCTTCCTGGTGGCCTGGCTGGTGGCCCTGCTGCTGGTGGCCGAGCTGTTGCGCAACACCGGCAAGTTCACCATGGCCGATGTCCTGTCCTTCCGGCTGCGGCAGCGCCCGGTGCGGATTGCCGCGGCCATCACCACACTGGCCGTGTGCTTTTTCTACCTGCTGGCGCAGATGGCCGGAGCCGGCGCCCTGGTCTCGCTGCTGATCGGCATCGACTCCAGGCTGGGACAGTCTCTGGTGATCACCGTCGTCGGCGCACTGATGATCCTCTACGTACTGGTTGGCGGCATGAAGGGCACCACCTGGGTCCAGATCATCAAGGCCTGCCTGCTGATCGCCGGTGCGTTCATCATGACCGTGTGGGTGCTGGCACTGCACGGCTTCAACCTGTCCGAACTGCTGGGTGCCGCCGTGGAAACCGCCGGCAACCCCGAGCTGCTCAACCCGGGCCTGCAGTACGGCGTCTCGGAGGCGTCCAAGCTGGACTTCATCTCGCTGGCGCTGGCCCTGGTGCTGGGCACCGCGGCCCTGCCGCACGTTTTGATGCGCTTTTACACCGTGCCGACGGCCAAGGAGGCCCGCCGGTCCGTGGTCTGGGCCATTTGGCTGATCGGCGCGTTCTACCTGTTCACCCTGGTGCTGGGCTACGGCGCCGCGGCGCTGATCGGCCCGGAAGCCATCAAGAGCGCTCCGGGCGGGGTCAACTCCGCCGCACCGTTGCTGGCCTTCGCGCTCGGCGGCCCTGTGCTGCTGGGGCTGATCTCCGCAGTCGCCTTCGCCACCATCCTGGCGGTGGTGGCCGGCCTGACCATCACCGCGGCAGCCTCCTTCGCGCACGATATCTACGCGAACGTGGTGCGCAAGGGACAGGTCGACTCGGCCGGCGAGGTCAGGGTGGCCCGCCGCACCGTGGTGGTCATCGGCGTCGTGTCCATCCTCGGCGGCATCGGCGCGCAGGGCCAGAACGTGGCCTTCCTGGTGGCGCTGGCGTTCGCCGTGGCCGCCTCGGCCAACCTGCCCACCATCGTCTACTCGCTGTTCTGGAAGCGGTTTACCACCCAGGGTGCGGTCTGGAGCATGTACGGCGGCCTGGGTGCAGCCATCGTCCTGATCGTGTTCTCCCCGGTGGTCTCCGGAAAGGAGACGTCGATGATTCCCGGCGCGGACTTCGCCATCTTCGGCCTGAACAACCCGGGCATCGTCTCCATCCCGCTCGCGTTCTTCCTGGGCTGGCTGGGAACCGTGCTGGACAAGAACCGCGAGGACGCGTCCAAGCAGGCCGAAATGGAGGTCCGTTCGCTCACCGGCGTCGGCGCGGAGAAGGCCACGGTTCACTGATACGACGACGGCGGCGCGCGCCTGCTGCAACGCGCCGCCACAGATAACACTGCGGGCCCGGCAGAAGGATGCCGGGCCCGCAGTGTTGCGGGCGCTCGGGATCAGCGGGCATGAGCCAGGCGCACGGGTCCGGAAATGATCTTCCCATCCCGGGTGCTCAGCGCGGGCAGCAGCACCCGAGCTGACAGCTAGCCGGTCGCCCCGGCACCGCGGGAGAGCAGCGGTTCCATCCGGAACGGGATCAGTTCGTGCATGGCCAGTGACGTGTCGGTCCGCTCCACGCCGTCGATCGCCAGAATCTTGCCGTTGACGCGGAACAGGTCCTCGGCGCCTTCGGAGACGACGCGGGCAAGAATATCCGCCTGGCCGGTGATGCCGATCGCTTCGAGTACTTCCGGAATGCGGGCCAGCTCGTCGGTGATCTGTTGCAGTTTCGGCTGGTGCACGTGGATGTGGATGAAGGCCGCGAGCGGATATCCCACGGCGGCGGGATTGATCCGCCGGTCGAAGGACAGGAACACCTGGTCCTTTTCCAGCCGGGCCATGCGCGCCTGCACCGTGTTGCGGGACAGGCCCAGGATCTGCGCCAGGGCCACGACCGTCCGGCGCGGATCCTGCGTCAGGGCTGCCAGTAACCGCAAGTCGGTGCCGTCCAGATTCCGCATAATGCGCAGACTAGCACGACCTGCCCGGCCCCGACAGGGCATTCTGCTCAGTTTTTGTCCGGATCATTGCGCTACTTGCCGGATGTGAGTAGTGTCACAATCAACCGCGGGCAAAGGTGCAGGCGGGGCTGTCCGGCGCCGGGACGTCCACAAGACTTCCCGGCCCTGAAGACGCAAAGGGAGTGTCGCAAGTGTCCTTACCAGGCACGGACCCGGCCGGTCCGCATAACCAGGAAAGCTACATCCAACTGCTCGCGCCGGACGGCACGCGGGCCCCCAGCGGGGAGTTCGACCCCTGGCTGGAGGATATCGACGGCGACCGACTCGCCGGCCTCTACCAGGACATGGTGGTGGTCCGCCGCCTGGACCAGGAAGCCACCGCCTTGCAGCGGCAGGGGGAGCTCGCCTTGTGGCCGCCTCTGCTGGGGCAGGAAGCGGCCCAGATCGGTTCCGGCCGCGCCCTGCGCAAGGACGACTTCGTCTTCTCCAGCTACCGGGAAAACGGGGTCGCGTACTGCCGCGGCGTGGACCTGACCGACATGATCCGCGTTTGGCGCGGCAACAGGCCCTCCGGCTGGGACCCCTACGAGATCAACATGGCCACCCCGCAGGTCATCATCGGCGCGCAAACGCTGCATGCCACCGGCTACGCCATGGCGGTCAAGTTCGACGGCGACGACGCCGTGGCGGTGACGTATTTCGGCGACGGCGCCACCAGCCAGGGCGACGTGAACGAGGCCATGGTGTTTGCCGCCAGCTTCCAGGCGCCGGTGATCTTCTTCTGCCAGAACAACCAGTGGGCGATCTCCGAACCGGTGTCACTGCAGGCCCAGGGCAAACTCTCCGACCGGGCGCCCGGATTCGGCATTCCCAGTTACCGGGTGGACGGCAACGATGTCCTGGCCTGCCTGGCGGTGACCCGCCGGGCGCTGGAGCACGCGCGCAGCGGCGGCGGCCCGTCCTTCATCGAAGCGGTCACCTACCGGATGGGACCGCACACGACGGCGGACGATCCCACCCGCTACCGCGACGCGAACGAGCTGGAGGACTGGAAGAGCCGCGATCCGATCGACCGGCTGGCCGCCCACCTGGCGGCCGAGGGCTTGTTGGACGAGGGCCTGCAACAGCGGGTCCGGGACGCGGCCGACCAGGCAGCGGCCGAGATGCGGGCCGGGTGCACGAGCATGGCCGACCCGGCGGACTTGGAACTGTTCGAGAACGTCTACGTGGCGCCGCACCCCGTGCTGGCAGAACAGCGCGCGCACTACGAGCGCTATCTTGATTCGTTCGACGCTGCCGAGGGAGGCCGCTGATGACCACCATGACGTTTGGACGCGCCATCAACACCGGGCTGCGCAAGGCCCTGGAAAACGATCCCAGGGTGGTGATCATCGGCGAGGACATCGGAGCCTTGGGCGGGGTGTTCCGCATTACCGACGAACTGCAAAAGGACTTCGGCGCCCACCGGGTGATCGATGCCCCGCTGGCCGAGTCCGCGATCCTGGGCACCGCCGTCGGGATGGCCTACCGGGGCTACCGGCCCGTGTGCGAAATCCAGTTCGACGGCTTCATCTACCCGGCGTTCGACCAGATTGTCAGCCAGGTAGCCAAGCTGCACTACCGCACCCGCGGCCGGGTCAAGATGCCGCTGACCATCCGGGTGCCCTTCGGCGGCGGCATCGGCGCGGCCGAACACCACTCCGAATCCCCGGAGGCGTATTTCACCCACACGTCCGGTCTGCGGGTGGTGGCAGTGTCCAACCCGCAGGACGCCTGCACGATGATCCAGCAGGCCATCGCCGCCGACGATCCGGTGGTCTACTTCGAGCCGAAGCGGCGGTACCACACCAAGGGCGAAGTGGACGAGAATGCGCTGGAGTCCGCGCTGCCGCTGGGCAGCGCCCGGGTGGAGGTGCCCGGGTCGGACGTGACCCTGGTGGCCTACGGCGCGCTGGTGCAGACGGCACGCGAGGCCGCGCAGGCCGCCGAGGACGACGGCGTGTCGGTGGAAGTCATTGACTTGCGCTCGCTGTCGCCGCTGGACTTTCCCACCGTGGAGGCCTCCGTGCGGAAAACGGGCCGCCTGGTGGTCACCCACGAGGCGGCCAGGACCGGCGGGCTCGGCGCGGAGATCGCGGCCAGCCTGACCGAACGCTGCTTCTATCATCTGGAACACGCGCCGGTGCGGATCACCGGGATGGACATTCCGTACCCGCCGGCCAAGATGGAGCGGCATCATCTGCCGGACCTGGATCGCATCCTTGACGGCGTGGACCGGGTGCTCGGCCGGCCCAACTCGCTGACCGGACTGGAGGACTGAACCCGTGGGGATCAAGGTATTCAAACTGCCGGACCTGGGCGAAGGGCTCACCGAGTCGGAGATCGTCAGCTGGAGCGTGGCCGAGGGCGACGCGGTCCAGCTCAACCAGATCCTGGGCGAGGTGGAAACCGCCAAGGCCGTGGTCGAGCTGCCCTCGCCGTTCGCCGGCGTGGTCCGGACCCTGCATGAGGTACCCGGCACCACGGTCAGCGTGGGCGAGCCGATCGTCTCCATCGAGGTGGAAGACGCGGGGCAGGGCGACGACGGTGCCAAGGCCGCGGGAAGCCCGCCGGAACCGCGCCGCGAGGCGAACCTGGTGGGGTACGGTGCGGCGGCCGAAGGGAACGGGCGGCCTGCCCGGCGCCCGCGCAAGAGCGGAGGGGCGGCCACCGCGGCGGTGCCGGCCACCTATCCGGCGACCCTGGCCGGGAACGCAGCGGACATGGAGCCCGCCGGAGCCGCGGATGTTGCGGCCGCCGGCCGGCCGGCCGGTGCGCCCGGTGAGGCCGCGGCCGAACCGTCCGGGACGATCCCGGAGCGGCCACGCTCCACCCCGCCGGTCCGCAAGCTGGCGAAGGACCTCGGCGTCGATCTGGCCCAGGTGGCCGGGACCGGAGAACGGGGCCTGATCACCCGCGACGACGTCCTCGCAGTCCACGAGGCGGCCGCAGCGGCCCCGGCGGTCGCGGCCCCGGGCGCCGTGTCCGGGACGGCCGGCGGCTGGCTCGGCGGCGCCGCGGAGGCCGAGACGCGGATCCCGGTCAGGGGCGTACGGAGGCACACCGCCGCCGCCATGGTGGCCAGTGCTTTCACCGCCCCGCATGCGTCCTCGTTCCTTGCGGTCGACGCGACGGAGAGCATGGAGTTGATCCGGCGGCTCAAGGCGGGCAAGGCGTTCGCCGGGCTGAAACTCACGCCGCTGACCATCACCGCCAAAGCCCTGTGCCTGGCGCTGGAGCGCCGCCCCGAGCTGAACTCCCGCTGGGACGGGGACGCCGGCGAGATCGTGCAGCAGAACTACGTGAATCTCGGCATTGCCGCGGCGACTCCGCGCGGACTGACGGTGCCGAACATCAAGGACGCGCACCGGATGGACCTGCACCGGCTGGCCGAGGCCCTGGGGGAGTTGACCGAGACGGCACGCGCCGGCAGGAGCGCCCCGGCCGAACTGCGCGGGGGAACCATCTCCATCACCAACATCGGGGTGTTCGGCATCGACGCCGGAACGCCGATCCTGAACCCGGGGGAGTCGGCCATCCTTGCCCTCGGCGCGGTGCGCCGGCAGCCGTGGGAATACCGGGGGGAGGTGGCGCTGCGCGATGTGGTGACGCTCAGCCTGTCCTTCGACCACCGCGTGGTGGACGGGGAGCAGGCGGGACGCTTCCTCGCCGACGTGGGCACGATCCTGTCGGACCCGGCCATGGTGCTGGCCTTGGTGTGATCACCCGGCCATGGTGCTGGCCATGGTGTGATCGCCCCGGCCATGGTGCTGGCCATGGTGTGATCAGGGTGCAGAGGCGGCTCAGGCCAGTTCGAGGATCTCCTCGGTGACCACGGCGCCGCGGGCGTTGGCGAAGCCCTGGGCCTCGCCGACGGTCCGGAAGCCGAGCTTGTGCAGGACCTTGACTGAGCCAAGGTTGTCCTTGACCACCCGCGCGCGGATGGGACGCGCGGAAAATTCCCGCAGGAAGGCCTCGACGGCCGCGGTGGTGACGCCCTTGCCCCACTGCGACTTCGCCGTCCAGTAGCTCAGTTCCGGGTACCCCTCGTTGGGGTAGGCCAGCACGCTGCCCACCACCTCGCCGTCGACGGTGACGGTGCGCACGGTGATGGACTCGTCGTTGAGCAGGCTCTGCCAGTGGAGATCAAACACGCCGCGGTCAGACGGATTCCGGGCGGCAAACGCCGCCATATGGTTGGCGTCGGGATCCTGCTGGTACTCGAAGAACTCGTCGAGGTCGGCAGGTTCTACAGGACGAAGCTCAATCACAGCAGACCTTTCGGCTAGTTGGTGTCTGATACACCCTACTCGGCTTTCAACGCGGCCCAAGCCATTTGTTCCAACAGACTGCGGCGCCAGGCTTCCCGCGGCTGCCGGCTCCGGTGGGTCGAGTGCGGCGTGGAGTTGATCAGTCCGAAAACGGCGTGTGCGCGGACCCGCAACTGCGCCGCGTCCGCCTCCGGCAGCAGCCGCGCCAGCACGGAAACCCACACCTCCACATAGGTGCGCTGCAGCGTCCGGACCAGCGCCGAGTCCTCGGCGGGGAGGCTGTCCAGGTCCCTGTCGTGGACCCGGATGACGTCGGGATTCTTCAAGGCAAAGTCCACGTGGAAGGCGACCAGGCCGCGGAGCGCCTCCTCGGCATCCTGCCGGCCCGCCGCCACGTCCTGGCCGCCGTCGAGCAGGTCCTGGCTGACGCCCGTGAGCAGCGCCGCAAGCACCGCATGTTTGCTCTCGAAATGCCGGTAGACGGCCGGCCCGCTGACGCCGGCCGCCGAGCCGAGGTCTTCGATGGACACGCCGTTGAAGCCGCGCTCGGCGAAGAGGCGGGCGGCGGCGTCCAGCAGTGCGGCCCTGCGGGTGGCCTTGGCCAGGCTGCGGCCGGTCTGGCGCGTCCCGGCGGCGGCGTGCGGTGCTGCGGGCATGGATCGGTTCCTTCGAGAAGGTGCCGAATAAGTGCTGGACAAGACACTTAACGGCCACTAGCCTGATTTCAGTTAGTACAGACTAACCAAAATGCGTCCTTCAGGCCAGTTGTCCCACGCGGGCGGCGGGCGTGGGCGCGCGACGGCTTCGGCCAGGAAGGTGTCGATGGAGACACTGGCTTCCCGGGTGGACACTACCAGTGACAGCTTCCGGGCCTACGACGAGCAGCAGCGCCGGCTGGCTGCCGAACTGCACGCCCGCCTGGCCTCGGTGGCGGCGGGCGGGCCGGAGGGCTCGCGCCGGCGCCACCTGGAGCGGGGCAAGCTGTTGCCGCGGGACAGGGTCGACACGCTGCTGGACGAGGGCAGCCCGTTCCTGGAGATCGCGCCGCTGGCCGCCGAGGGAATGTACGACGGCGATTCGCCGGGGGCGGGGATGATCGCCGGCATCGGCCTGGTGCACGGCCGCCACGTGCTGGTGGTCTGCAACGATGCGACCGTCAAGGGCGGCACCTACTATCCGATGACGGTTAAGAAACACCTGCGCGCCCAGGAGGTGGCGCTGGAGAACAACCTGCCGTGCATCTACCTGGTGGACTCCGGCGGCGCGTTCCTCCCCAAGCAGGACGACGTCTTCCCGGACCGCGAGCACTTCGGCCGCATCTTCTACAACCAGGCGCGGATGTCGGCGGCTAAAATCCCGCAGATCGCGGCGGTGCTCGGTTCCTGCACGGCCGGCGGCGCCTACGTTCCGGCGATGAGCGACGAAACCGTGATCGTCCGCGGCCAGGGCACCATCTTCCTGGGCGGCCCGCCGCTGGTGAAGGCGGCCATCGGCGAAGTAGTCACCGCGGAGGAACTCGGCGGCGGCGAACTGCATGCGCGGACCTCGGGGGTGACCGACCACCTGGCCGAGAACGATGTGCACGCGCTGGAGATTGTCCGCGACATCGTGGCCACGCTCCCATGCCGGACACCGGCCTGGGAGACGGCGCCCGTGGAGGCCCCGGCGGCCGAACCGCAGGAGATTTACGGGGCCGTTCCGGTGGACGTCAACGCCGCCTACGACGTCCGCGAGGTCATCGCCCGGTTGGTGGACGGCAGCCGCTTCCACGAGTTCAAGCGGGAGTACGGCACCACGCTGGTCACCGGGTTCGCCCGGCTCCACGGGTACCAGGTGGGCATCGTGGCGAACAACGGGGTGCTCTTTTCCGAATCTGCCCTCAAGGGCGCGCACTTCATTGAACTCTGCGACCAGCGCGGCATCCCGCTGGTTTTCCTGCAGAACCTTTCCGGCTTCATGGTCGGCCGCGACTACGAGGCCGGCGGCATCGCCAAGCACGGCGCCAAGATGGTGACCGCCGTCGCGACCGCCCGGGTGCCGAAGCTGACCGTGGTGATCGGCGGGTCCTTCGGCGCCGGCAACTATTCCATGTGCGGCCGAGCCTACTCGCCGCGCTTCCTCTGGATGTGGCCGGCCGCTCGCATTTCGGTGATGGGCGGCAACCAGGCCTCCTCCGTCCTGGCCACCGTCAAACGCGACCAGTTGGAAGCCCGCGGGGAGGAGTGGAGCGCCGAGGCCGAGGAGGCGTTCAAGGCCCCCATCCGGGAGCAGTACGAAGCGCAGGGCAACCCGTATTACTCCACCGCCCGGCTCTGGGACGACGGGATCATCGACCCGGCGCAGACCCGGACCGTGCTCGGCCTCGCCCTGGACGTCTGCGCCAACAGTCCCTTGCCCGAGACCGCCTTCGGTCTGTTCAGGATGTGATCGAAAGTGTTTGAAACCGTTCTGGTTGCCAACCGCGGCGAAATCGCCTGCCGGGTCATCCGCACGCTGCGCGCCATGGGCATCCGGGCCGCGGCCGTCTATTCGGATGCCGACGCCGGGGCCCGCCACGTGCGCGAGGCCGACATCGCGGTGCGGATCGGGCCCGCCCCGGCCACCGAGAGCTACCTGCGCATCGACGCGGTGATCGAAGCCTGCAAGGCCACAGGCGCCGAGGCCGTTCACCCCGGCTACGGCTTCCTCAGCGAGAACGTGGCGTTCGCCCAGGCGCTGGAGGCGGCCGGCATCGTGTTCATCGGACCCAACGTGGGGGCGATCGGGATCATGGGGGACAAGATCCGCTCCAAGAACCACGTGGCATCGCATGGGGTCCCGGTCATTCCCGGGATCGCGGAACCGGGGCTGGACGACGACGGGCTAGTCCGGGCCGCCGAAGGGGTCGGCTACCCGCTGTTGATCAAGCCGTCGGCCGGCGGCGGCGGCAAGGGGATGATGGCTGTGGAGCGGCCCGGGGAACTGCGCGCCGCGCTCGCCGCCGGGCGCCGGGTGGCCGCCTCCGCCTTCGGCGACGACACGCTCTTCCTCGAGCGGCTGATCGCCCGGCCGCGGCACATCGAGGTTCAGGTGCTGTGCGACCGGCACGGCAACGCGATCCACCTGGGGGAGCGCGAATGCTCGCTGCAGCGCCGGCACCAGAAAGTCATCGAGGAGGCTCCGTCGTCGCTGCTCGACGCCGCCACCCGCGGCAGGATCGGCGAGGCCGCCTGCAACGCCGCCCGCTCCGTGGACTACACCGGGGCCGGAACGGTGGAGTTCCTGGTCTCCGACGACGCCCCCGACGAGTTTTTCTTCATGGAGATGAACACCCGGCTGCAGGTGGAACACCCGGTCACCGAGTTGGTGACCGGCCTGGACCTGGTGGAGTGGCAGGTGCGCATCGCCGCCGGTGAGGTGCTCGCGCTGGCCCAGTCCGACGTCGTGCTCACGGGACACGCGGTGGAGGCGCGCGTCTACGCGGAGGATCCCTCGCAGCAGTTCCTGCCCTCGGCGGGCACGGTGCTGGCCCTGGAGGAAGCCGCCGGGGAGGGCATCCGGGTGGACAGTTCGCTGCTGCCCGGGCTGGTCATCCCCTCCGACTACGACCCGCTGCTGTCCAAGGTGGTCGCCTGGGGCGAAGACCGGCAGCAGGCCCTGGCACGGCTGGACGGTGCGCTCGCCGACACCATGGTGCTCGGCATCCATACCAACATCGAGCACCTCCGCAGCCTGCTGGCCGACGAGGACGTGCGGGCCGGGCGGCTGGACACCACGCTGATCGACCGGAAGATCGAGCACCAGCAGTTCCGCCGGCCCGGTGACGCCGAACTGGCCGTGGCCGCCGTGGACTGGCTGCTCCGGCAACGGGACGCGCGGATCCAACCATGTGCCGCCGGCGGGGCGGGGTCCGCCTGGCGGAGCGAGGGCTGGCGGTTGAGCGGGCCGCGCCCGGGCACCGTCAGCTTCGACCTCGGCGGCGGAGAACACCGCGACGTGACGGTGGCCTGGACGGGCGACGCGGCCGCCGGTGCGCCCGCCGGTGCCCTGGTGACGGCCGGCGGCGGCAGCTACGCCGTCGTGCTGGACCGGGCCGGGCAGGCGGCGGAGGTCGACGGACTCCGCCGGCCGCTGCGCCACGCGTTCGGCGCAGACGGCACGATCTGGCTGGGCGACGCCGGCTGGTCGGCCCGGGTGACCGTCCGCGGCCGGGAGCGCCGGCTCGCCGATGCCCTGGCGGGGGTCCGCCAGGCCGAGGGGCAGGCATCACCCGAGGTGCGCTCGCCGATGCCCGGGACGGTGACGTCGGTGGCGGTGGCCAACGGTGAGCGGGTGGTGGCCGGCCAGCCGCTGTTGACGGTGGAAGCGATGAAGATGGAACACCAGCTGAGCGCCGCGATCGCCGGCGAGGCCAGCATCAACCTCAAAACCGGCGACCTGGTCAAGGCCGGCCAGATCGTCGCCGTCGTGCGGGCAGCGGATCCTGTCCCCGAAGAACCTGAACAGAAAGGGGCATGACCATGCCTGACTTTTCACTGAGCGAGGACTACCAGGACCTGGTGGAGACCGTGCGGGAATTTGCCCGCGAGGTGGTGGCCCCGGTGTCCGCCAAGCACGACGAGGAGCACAGCTTCCCGTACAAAGTGGTGGCCCAGATGGGCGAGATGGGCCTGTTCGGCCTCCCGTTCCCCGAGGAGTACGGCGGCATGGGCGGCGATTACTTTGCGCTCGCCCTGGCGCTGGAAGAACTCGGTGCGGTGGACCAATCGGTGGCGATCACGCTGGAGGCCGGGGTCTCCCTAGGGGCCATGCCCATCTACCGCTTCGGCAGCGAGGACCAGAAACAACAGTGGCTGCCCATGCTGGCCAGCGGCGAGGCGCTCGCCGGCTTCGGCCTGACCGAACCCGAAGCGGGCTCGGACGCGGGCGGCACGAAGACCCGGGCCGAGCTCGTGGACGGGCAGTGGGTGGTCAACGGGCACAAGGAATTCATCACGAATTCCGGCACCGACATCTCCCGGCTGGTCACCGTCACCGCGGTCACCGGCACCTCCGAGCGCGACGACGGCTCGCTGAAGAAGGAGATTTCCACCATCCTGGTTCCCACCGACACCCCGGGCTTCACCGCCGAGAAGGCCTACAACAAGGTGGGCTGGAACGCCTCCGACACGCATCCGCTCACCCTGGACAACGTCCGGGTCCCGGAGGAGAACCTGCTGGGACGCCGCGGCCGGGGCTATGCGAACTTCCTGCAAATCCTGGACGAGGGCCGGATCGCCATCGCCGCGCTGGCCACGGGCGCGGCGCAGGGCTGCGTGGACGAGGCGGTGCGCTACGCCAAGGAGCGCCAGGCCTTCGGCACCAGCATCGGCTCCTTCCAGGCCATCCAGTTCAAGATCGCCCGGATGCAGGCCCGCGCGCACACGGCGCGGCTGGCGTATTACGACGCCGCCGCCCGGATGCTCGCCGGCCAACACTTCAAAACCCAGTCCGCGATTGCCAAGATGGTGGCAGGCGAGGCCGCCATGGACAACGCCCGCGACGCCACCCAGATTTTCGGCGGCTTCGGCTTCATCAACGAATTCCGGGTGGCCCGCCACTACCGCGACTCGAAGATCCTGGAGGTCGGGGAAGGGACCACCGAAGTGCAGCTGATGCTCATCGCCCGCGAACTGGGGCTTTGACGGACCGCAGGCAAAGGAGGACGCAGTGATCGACAAGGTAGTAGCTTCCGCCGCGGAGGCCGTGGCGGACATTCCCGACGGCGCCTCGCTGGCCGTGGGCGGCTTCGGCCTGTGCGGCATTCCGGTGGCGCTGATCCAGGCCCTTCACGACGCCGGCACCACCGACCTGGAAACCATCAGCAACAACTGCGGCGTGGACGACTGGGGGCTGGGCGTGCTGCTGGCCGACGGGCGCATCCGGCGCACCATCAGCTCCTACGTGGGCGAGAACAAGGAGTTCGCCCGGCAGTTCCTGGCCGGCGAACTGGAAGTGGAGCTGACCCCCCAGGGGACGCTGGCGGAGAAGCTGCGCGCCGGCGGGGCCGGGATACCCGCGTTCTATACGGCCGCCGGTGTCGGCACCCAGGTCAGCGAGGGCGGACTGCCGCGCAAATACGACGCCGACGGCGGGGTCGCCAAGGCGTCGGACCCGAAGGAAGTCCGCAGCTTCGGCGGGGCCGAGTACGTGCTGGAGGAATCCCTGCGGCCGGACTTCGGCCTGGTACACGCCTGGAAGGGCGACCGGCTGGGCAACCTGGTGTTCCACGTGACCGCCATGAATTTTAATCCGCTGTGCGCCATGGCCGGCAGGATCACGATCGCCGAGGTCGAGGAACTCGTCGAACCGGGCGAACTGGACCCCCAGCAGATCCACACCCCCGGCATCTTCGTCCAGCGGGTGGTGGTGGCGCCGGAGGTGGAAAAGCGGATCGAAAAACGCACGGTGCGGCTGGCCGGCCAAGACACCGCGACCGGGAAGTAAGGAGCACGCCATGGCGCTGACGCGCAATGAACTGGCCGCCCGGGTGGCCCGGGAACTGGAAAACGGGCAGTACGTGAACCTGGGCATCGGCATGCCCACCCTGATTCCCAACTACATCCCCGACGGCGTGGAGGTCATCCTGCATTCGGAGAACGGGATCCTCGGCGTCGGCCCCTATCCCACCGAGGACAACGTCGACCCGGACCTGATCAACGCGGGCAAGGAGACCGTGACGCTCAACCGCGGAGCGGCCATCTTCGACTCTTCCGCTTCCTTCGGCATGGTCCGCGGCGGGCACGTCGACGTCGCCGTTCTCGGCGCCATGCAGGTGTCCCGGACCGGAGATCTGGCCAACTGGATGATCCCCGGCAAGATGGTCAAGGGCATGGGCGGTGCCATGGACCTGGTTTTCGGTGCCAAACGGCTGATCGTCATGATGGAACACGTGGACAGGGACGGGAATCCCAAGATTTTGACCGAATGCACGCTGCCGCTGACCGGCAGGGGCTGCGTGGACACCATCATCACCGACCTGGCGGTCATCGACGTCGCGGAGCAAGGGCTGGTGCTGCGCGAGACGGCCCCCGGCGTCGAGGTGCGGGACGTCGTGGCCGCCACCGGCACCGAGCTCCGGATCGACCAGTACCAGGCGGGTGCCCGGTGAACACCGACGCCGGGGCAGCGGCCACGCCCTCCGAAGCCGCCGGGGCGCAGAAAGTGATCATCCAGCGCGGGCTCTACTTCGAGGAGATCGAGGCGGACGTCATCTACGCGCACCGGCCGGGCCGGACGGTCACCGAGGCGGACAACGTTTTCTTCACCACCGCCACCATGAACAACCAGGCCCTGCATCTGGACGCGGCGTGGGCGGCGGAGCAGCCGTTCGGCCAGCGGCTGATGAATTCCATGTTCACCCTCGCCACCGTGGTGGGCCAGTCGGTCGGCCAGCTCACCCAGTCCACGATCGTGGCTCAGCTGGGCATGACCGACGTGACGTTCCCGCACCCGCTCTACCACGGGGACACCCTGTACACGGAGACGGTCGTCACCGACAAGCGGCTGTCCCGGTCCCGGCCCGGGACCGGGGTGGTGACCATGCACCACACCGGCCGGAACCAGCACGGGGATGTGGTCGCCACGGTGACGCGCAGCTGCCTGATGTGGACCAAGGATGGCCACGCGGACGCCATCGCGGGCTCGGAAACGGCCGACGCCGAACTGTGGGACGGCCGGCCCGGGGACGGAAGCCGATGACCGGCTTCGGCATGGGACCGGCCATCCTGTTTTGTCCGGCGGACCGCCCGGACCGTTACGGCAAGGCGGCCGCACGCGCCGACGCGGTGATCCTGGACCTGGAGGACGCCGTTGCTCCGGCCGACCGTGCGGCGGCCCGGGCAGCCATCATCGACAACCCGCTGGACCCCGACCGGACGATCGTCCGGGTCAACGCGGCCGGCACCGCCGACCACGCACCGGACCTGGAGGCCGTCCGCCGGTCCGGCTACCGCACCATCATGCTGGCAAAGGCGGAGGACGCGGCGGCCGCCGGCGGGCTGGGGGAGTACTCGGTGGTGGCCCTGTGCGAGACGGCCCTCGGCGTGCTGCGCGCCGCGGAACTGGCACGCTGCGCGAACGTCACCGCGCTGATGTGGGGAGCCGAGGACCTGGTCGCCTCACTGGGCGGCAGCTCCAGCCGGTCCGCCTCCGGAACCTACCGGGACGTGGCCCGGCAGGCGCGTGCGCAGGTCCTGCTCGCCGCCGGCGCCTACGGCAAGGCCGCCATCGACTCGGTCTACCTCGACATAGCGGACCTCGGCGGGCTCGCCGCTGAGGCTGAGGACGCCGTCGCCTCGGGGTTCGCGGCCAAGGCCATCATCCACCCCAGCCAGGCCGACGTGGTGCGGGCCGCTTATCGCCCGGGCGAGGAGGAAACCGACCATGCGGCCGCGCTGCTGGCCGCCGCCGCCACCGAATCCGGGGCCTTCCGGTTCCGCGGCCAAATGGTCGACGGGCCGGTCCTCAAGCACGCCGAGCAGATCCTGCGGCGGGCCCGGCAAACCCCGTCCTAACGTCTGGTCGGGACGCAGGCCCCGTCCTGACTCGTGAGCGGGACCGGAACACAGTCCTAGCGGCCTATCGGGACGTAAAACTTCTCCGGCCGGCCGGCTGCCCCGTAGCGCGGGGTGATCCGTGCCTCGCCGCGCGACACCAGGTACTCCAGGTAGCGCCGCGCGCTGACCCGGGCCAGGCCCAGCCGCCCGGCGACCTCGGACGCAGAGGAGGCAGCGCCGGCCGCATGCAGGTCGGCGATCACCGCCTCCAGGGTGGGCAGGGACAGGCCCTTGGGCAGCGGGACCGCGGCCCCGGAGCCGGACAGCGCGACGGCGGAAAGCGCGGCGCGGCCGGCATCGCTTCGGGACGCGGCGGCGCGCGGCAACAGCCGGGGTGCGCCCGAGGCGCCGCGGGGCGCCGGGCCTTCGGCCGTTCCGTCCGCGTCCCGCCGGGCGGACTCCCTGCCGGCGTCGAGCTGCGGCGCGAGCAGCCGGTCGATGCCGTCCTGGTCCAGCACGGCGGAGTCGTCGCTGCCGCTGATGTGCCGGCGGTGTTCCACATAGGCGTCCAGCCGCTCCATCAGCACCCGCGCGTTGAACGGCTTGACGAGGTAGTGGAGCACGCCGCCGGCCATCGCGGCCCGCACCGTGTCCAGTTCGCGTGCCGCAGTTATCGCGATCACGTCGACAGGTTCGCCGGGAAGGTTCCGGACCGCGCGCAGCACGTCGATGCCGCTCATGTCCGGCAGGTGGATGTCCAGCAGCACCAGTTCGGGCCGTAGCGCCGCGACCATGGCCAGGCCCTCGGCCCCGGTGTATGCGGTGCCCACGGCGTCGAAGGCGCCGTGGGCCAGCAGGAAGCCGGTGTGTACCCCGGCAACTTCTTTGTCGTCGTCGATGACGACCGTGCGGATCTGGCTCATGGGACCGGAATTTCGTGCGCGCGGGCGTTGGGCGGGGTGGGCGAGAACGTGACCGTGAACTCGGCGCCGCCGGAGGCCGACGCCGCCACGCGGGCGCTGCCTCCGCGCCGCGCGGCGACGCGGCTGACCAGCGCGAGGCCGAACCCCCGGCTGCCCGGCAGGGCGGTTTCCTTGCCCGAGACGCCGGGCTCGAAGATGCGGTGGTATTCCTCCGCAGGGATGCCGGGGCCGTCGTCGGCGACCGTGATGGTGCAGCCGGCCGGGCCGCTGGCGATGGCGACGGTGATGGTTCCCTGCATCCCCACGGCTTCGATGGCGTTGTCGATCAGGTTCCCGAGAACCGTGACCGCATCGGTGGTGCCGTCCGGGGCGAGCTCGGATGCCGGATCGATGAGCAGCCTGATGTCCTTTTCGTCGCAGATGGTGGTCTTGGCCATCAGCAGGCTGGCCGCGTCCGGGTCCGTGATGCCCGGGGCCAGTTCGCCCGCCACCACCGACCCGCCGTGGCCGGAGCGCGAGATGAAGTCCACCGCCTGCTGCGCGCGGCCCAGTTCCAGCAGGCCGGAGATCACGTGCATCTTGTTGGAAAATTCGTGCGCCTGGGCACGCAGGGCCTGGGTGACATCCCGTGCACCGTCCAAATCCTGCAGCAGCTGGTGCAGTTCGGTGCGGTCACGCAGGATGAGGACGCTGCCCACGCGGCGCGAGTCCACGGTGGCCGCATTGGCCCGGGCCAGCAGCACCCGTTCGCCGGCGAGGACCGTTTCGTCGGCGCCGCCGGTGGCCGCGAGCATTGCTGCCAGCTCCGGTTCCAGGATGGTGGTGGCTGGCTGGCCCAAAGCGGCATCGGAGACCTCCAGGAGGCGTTTCGCCTCATCGTTGAGCAAGGCGATGCGCCCGCGGTCGTCGACGGCGACCACGCCCTCGCCGATGCCGTGCAGCATCGCGTCGCGCGTTTCGAGCAGGGCGGCAATCTCCTCCGGCTCGAGCTGATAGATCCGCCGCCACACCAGCCGCGAGATGTAGATCGCGCCGGCCGATCCGACCAGTGCCGCCGCGATGAGCCAGGCCAGCAGAACGGGCAAATCGTCGTTGAGGTCATCGCGCAGCGTTGATTCCAAGGTGCCGACCGACGCCGTGCCGATCACGGTTCCGCCCGACCGGTCATAGACGGGCACCTTCACCCGCCACGACTCGCCCAGCGTGCCGGTCTGCCTGCCGACGAACGTCTCGCCGGACAACGGGATCGACGGGTCCGTGGAAACCATCTGCCCGATCAATGCCGGGTTCGGGTGTGAGTAGCGGATCCCGCGGTCGTCCGTGACCACCACATAGGTCACGCCCGTGGACTGCGCGATGAGCTCGGCGATCGGCTGGATGGTCTCGCTGGGGTCTTCGTCGTCGAAGGCGTCCACAATGGACGGCAGTTGCGCCACCGAGCGTGCCACGCCGATCATCCGTCCCTCGTAGGCGTCGCGGATCTGCTGCTCCTGCATCGAAATGGCGACCGAGCCGGCCACCAGCACGACGGCGAGCAGGATGGACAGCTGCAGCACAAACAGCTGGGTCCGCAGCGACAGGGATTGGAACACACCACCATTTTCTCATGCTGTTAGCTGCGCCACTTTGCAGCCGCCATCTGGTGCCTCGGCGCGGGGCGCGGTTGTGACCACAATGACCAATACGGCCACAATGACCGCATTCTTCCCGCGCGCCGGGCCGGCCCCTACGCTGGGGCGCACGGCATGGTGATGCCCATCACGCCGGTTGGAGGAGGAAGAACCTACATGAAGCTCGACCGTACGATGAGACGCCGTTCGGCCCTGGTGGCCGCCGCGGCAGCATCCGCCCTGGTCCTGGCCGCCTGCGGCTCCACTGGTGGCGGCGGGGGCGGTGCCGAAGAAGCCGGCATCGACAAGCTCAACATCATTGTCCCGGCAGACCCGGGCGGCGGCTGGGACCAGACCGGCCGCGCCATTCAGAAGGATCTGCAGGAAAACGACCTGGTTTCCAGCGCCTCGGTGGTCAACATCGGCGGCGCCGGCGGCACCAACGGGCTGGCGAAGCTGGCCACCGAACAGAACCCGGACACCCTGATGGTGATGGGGTACGTCATGGTCGGGGCCGTGGAAACCAACAAGTCGAAGAACCGGATCGAAGACACCACGCCGATCGCCCGGCTCACCGAAGAGCCGCTCGTCGTCGTCGTTCCCGCCGACTCGCCGTACCAGACGATCGACGACCTGATCGCCGACGTCAAGGCCAAGGGCAAGGGCGTCTCCATCACCGGCGGCTCCGCCGGCGGCGCCGACCACATCCTGGCCGGCCTCATGCTGAAGGAAGCCGGAATCGGCGCCGACAGCCTGAACTACATCCCGTACTCCGGTGGCGGGGAATCGCTGGCGGCGCTGCTGGGCAACAAGGTCTCGGCCGGCATCTCCGGCGTGGGGGAGTACGCGGAGCAGGTCAAGGCCGGCAAGCTGCGCGCCCTGGCGGTCTCCGGCCCGGAGGCGGCGCCGCAGTTGCCCGAGGTCAAGCCGCTGAAGGAGCAGGGCATGGACGTGGTGCTCACCAACTGGCGCGGCGTCGTGGCTCCCGGGTCTATCGACGATGCCCAGGCGGAGAAGCTCACGGCACTGATGACCGAGCTGCACGACACCGATGCGTGGAAGGAAACCCTGTCCACCAACAACTGGGGCGACGCGTTCCTGGCCGGCGAAGAATTTGAGAGCTTCCTGACGGAGGACATCAAGACAGTCACCGCGACCCTGACGGATATCGGTCTCGTGAAGTAACCATGGCCTCTTCCACTACTGGAGCGGTCCGGGGCGGCACTGCCGCCCCGGGCAAGCCGCTCGGAGAAATAATCTTCGCGGCCGTGATCCTGAGCATCGGGATCGTCGGGTTCGTGGCCGGGGCGGGGATCGAAACGCCCGACGCGGCCAGCGACATCGGGCCCCGGGCGCTGCCGTACATCGTCTCCGGCCTGCTGGTGGCCGTCGGTGCCGGCCTGATCGTGCAGTTGCTGCGCGGCGTCACCGGCGAGGCCGAAGAGGGCGAAGACATCGATCCGGATGTCAAGACGGACTGGCTGACCGTCGCCAAGATGGCGGGCGCCGTCGTCGTTCATATTTTCCTGATCGTGCCGCTGGGCTGGCCGGTTGCCGCGGCCGTGCTGTTCGTCGGCGCGGCGTGGGCGCTCGGCGCCAAGCCGCTGTGGCGTGCGGCCGTGGTCGGGGTAGTCATGGCGCTGCTGCTGCAGTTCGCGTTCGCCGGGCTCCTCGGCGTCTCGCTGCCTGCCGGCGTGCTCGAAGGGGTGCCGTTCCTGAATGGATAACTTCTACGCCCTCCTCGAGGGCTTCTCCGTGGCGATGCAGCCGATCTACCTGCTGTACGCCCTGGGCGGCGTCCTGGTCGGAACGGCGGTGGGGGTGCTGCCGGGTATCGGCCCGGCGATGACCGTTGCCCTGCTGATGCCGATCACCTACAGCCTCGAGCCGACGGCGGCGATCATCGTTTTCGCCGGCATTTACTACGGCGGCATGTACGGCGGCTCGACCACGTCGATCCTGCTGAACACGCCCGGTGAATCCGCCTCCATCGTCACCGCGCTCGAGGGCAACCGGATGGCGAAAGCCGGCCGCGGTGCCGCGGCGCTGGCGACGGCGGCAATCGGTTCCTTCATCGCCGGCACGGTGGCCACGGTGCTGCTGAGTTTCGTGGCGCCCTATGTGGCTGCGTTCGCCGTGCAAATCGGTCCGGTGGAGTACGTTGCCCTGATGGTCGTGGCGTTCCTGACCGTCGGCGCGCTGCTGGGCGCCTCGGTGCTGCGCGGCCTGGCCTCGCTGGGGCTGGGACTGTTCATGGCGTTCATGGGCGTGGACCTGATGACCGGCCAGCAGCGCTACACCTTCGGCAGCCCCTTCCTGGCGGACGGGATCGACGTGGTGCTGGTGGCCGTGGGGCTGTTCGCGCTGGGCGAGGCGCTGTACGTGGCGTCCCGGCTGCGGCACGGGCCCGTCAAGGTCATCCCGGTGACCGGCGGCTGGACGTCGTGGATGAAGAAGGAGGACTGGCGGCGGTCCTGGAAGCCGTGGCTGCGCGGGACCTTCATCGGCTTCCCGATCGGCACCATGCCGGCCGGCGGCGCCGACGTGGCCACCTTCCTGTCCTATGCGTCCGAGAAGAAACTGGCCAGGGGCGCGCGCAAGAAGCAATTCGGGCGCGGCGCCATCGAAGGCGTGGCCGGGCCGGAGTCGGCCAACAACGCGGCCGCGGCCGGCGTGCTGGTCCCGCTGCTGACGCTGGGCATTCCGACGACGGCGACGGCGGCGATGATGCTGGTGGCTTTCCAGCGCTACAACATCCAGCCCGGGCCGCTGCTGTTCGAGGTCGAGGGCGCCCTGGTCTGGGCACTGATCGCCAGCCTCTACGTGGGCAACCTGATGCTGCTGGTCCTGAACCTGCCGCTGGTCGGCATCTGGGTGAAGATCCTGCAGATCCCGCGGCCGTACCTCTACGCCGGCATCCTGGTCTTCGCAGCCATGGGTGCGTTTTCGGTGAACTTCACCCCGGTCGACGTGTTCGTGCTGCTGGTGGTGGGCGTGCTGGGCTTCTTCATGCGCCGGTACGGCTACCCGATCGCCCCGCTCGTGGTGGGCATGATCCTGGGCCCGATCTTCGAGAGCCAGCTGCGGCGTTCGCTGGCCATCTCCCAGGGTGATCCGATGGCGTTGGTTTCCACTCCGATCTCGGCGGGCATCTACATCGCCCTGGTCGTCATCTTCGCGCTGTCCTTCTGGATGAAGAAGCGGCAGCGCGTGATGGAATCGGCGATGCTCGACGACGAGAACCCTCAAGGCAAGGAGGTCAGCGCATGACGACGATAGTGGTGGGGTATGTTCCCAACGCACTGGGCGACGCCGCACTGGCCGCCGCCATCGACGAGGCCGGCCGCCGTTCGGCGAAGCTGCTGGTGGTCAACACCACCCGGGCCGACCGGTTGGTGGACCCAACCTATGCGGACGCCGCCGACGTCACCCGGCTGGAATCGGTCCTGACGGGGGCCGGCGTTGATTTCAGCATCAGGCACGGCATTTCGGACGGGCTGGCCGCCGACGACGTGCTCGACGCCGCCGAAGAGTCCGGGGCGGACCTGATTGTCATCGGGGTGCGTAACCGCACGCCGGTAGGCAAGCTGGTGATGGGTTCCACGGCGCAAACCATCCTGCTGGGCGCCTCCTGCAACGTGCTGGCGGTCAAGCAGGGGTAGCCGGTGGCGGCGATGGCTCGCCGTAGTCGGCAACGCCGCGCTCGCCGGGGGGCGCCAAGGCGCTGACATCGACGCCGGTGCAAGGTTCCGCTGCCGGTGCAGGGCCCACAAACCCTGCACTGGCAGATTTTCCCTGCACCGGTGCCGTGTCCCGCACGACCGGTGGAGCAGCCCGCGCGGCCAGGAGTGTCGTCGGGATTACGCGCCGTAGACGATGATCTGCACACCAGGTCAGGGGATGGCTTCGAGATCACCCCGTACAACCGGTGATCTCGAAGCCAAGGGGTAACTTGGACGCCCCACAGCTGGCGCTCGGCGGGCGGACCGCCCGTGCTGGATAATTGAGCGCATGGAGTTCCGAGATCCGCCCCGCGCCGCACCGCTTCCCGCCCGACGCAAGGTAGTGCTGCTGGGTTCCACGGGTTCGATCGGCACGCAGGGGATCGACGTCGTGGACGCGGCCCCGGAACGCTTCGAGGTCACGGCGCTCGCAGCCGGCGGCAACGTGGAACTGGCCGCCCGGCAGGCGGTCCAGACCCGGGCCCAGGCGGTCGGAACCGCCGCCGGGACGGTGGATGAACTGGCCACGGCCATCAAGGCCGCCGCGGCGGACGCCGGCGTGTCCGGCTACTCGCCGGAGCTCTTTGCCGGCCCCGACGCCGCGGCGCGGATCGCCGCGTGGCCGGACGCCGACGTCGTGCTTAACGGCATTACCGGGTCCATCGGCCTGGCCCCCACGCTGGCCGCGCTCGGCGCGGGCCACTTGTTGGCGCTGGCCAACAAGGAGTCCCTCATTGCCGGTGGGTCCCTGGTCAAGCAGGCCGCGCGGCCCGGGCAGATCGTGCCGGTGGATTCGGAACACTCGGCGCTGGCCCAGGCGCTCCGGTCGGGCACGGCCGCCGAAGTGGACCGGCTGATCGTCACCGCATCCGGCGGGCCGTTCCGCGGCTACAGCAGGGCCGAGCTGCGCGACGTCACTCCGGCGCAGGCGCTGGCCCACCCCACCTGGGACATGGGCCGGATGGTCACCACCAACTCGGCGACGATGGTGAACAAGGCGCTGGAAGTCATCGAAGCCCACCTGCTCTTCGACGTCCCGCTGGAGCGGATCGACGTGGTGGTGCACCCGCAGTCGGTGGTGCACTCGATGGTGCAGTTCACCGACGGATCCACCATCGCGCAGGCGTCGCCGCCGGACATGCGCCTGCCGATCGCCCTCGGCATGGGCTGGCCGGAGCGGGTACCGGGCGCCGCGCAGCCGTGTGACTGGAGCCGTGCCACCAGCTGGACCTTCGAGCCCTTGGACGAGGAGGTCTTCGGCGCGGTGCGGCTGGCCAAGGAGGCGGCCGGCCGCGGCGGGACCTTCATGGCCGTCTACAACGCGGCCAACGAAGAAGCCGTGGACGCCTTCCACGACGGCCGGATCCGCTTCGACGAGATTGTGGAGACGGTGGCTGCCGTGGTGGATGCGCACGCGCCGTCCGACGAACTGACCGTGGCGGCAGTGCTGGCCGCAGAGGACTGGGCACGCTCGCGGGCCCACGAACGTTTGGCTATGTTGTGACCATTCTGCTTTTCATTCTCGGCGTCCTCTTCGTGGCCGTCGGCATCGCCGTGTCCATCGCCCTGCACGAGGTGGGCCACCTGCTGCCCGCCAAGCTGTTCAAGGTGCGGGTCACCCAGTACATGGTCGGCTTCGGCAAGACCCTCTTCTCCCGACGGCGCGGCGAGACCGAATACGGCGTGAAGGCCATCCCGCTCGGCGGCTACGTGTCGATGATCGGCATGTACCCGCCGGCCAAGGACAGCGCCCGGGGCGGCAAGGACGGCGGCAGGGTCATGGACGGCGGAGGCGACGGGGGCGGCCGCGGCGTCGGCGGCGGCGCGGTCCGCCGGTCCAGCACCGGCATGTTCCAGCAACTGGCCAACGACGCCCGGCAGGCCGAAGCCGAGCGGCTGCAGCCCGGCGACGAAAACCGGATGTTCTACAAACTGCCGGTCTGGAAACGGATCATCATCATGCTCGGCGGTCCGTTCGTGAACCTGGTCATCGGCACGGTGCTCATCGGCATCGTGCTGGTCGGCTTCGGCACCGCCCAGGCCACCACCACCATTGCCCAGGTCAATAAATGCGTGGTCCCGGCGTCCCAGGCCGCCGAAACCGGACAGACCGACTGCCTGCCCAGCGATCCCGAGGCTCCCGCCACCGCGGCGGGCATCCGGCCCGGGGACACCGTCACCGCCTTCGACGGCAGGCCGGTCACCGACTGGTACCAGTTGACCGAATGGATCCGGGCCGCGGCGGGGGAGCAGACGCCGATCACCCTCCAGCGCGACGGCCGGGAAATCACTACGACCATCACCCCGATCCTCACCGAACGCCCGGTATTCGACGACGCCGGGCAACCGCTGCTCGACGGCGACGGCGAGCCGGTGACGGAGCAGGCGGGCTTCGTGGGGATGGGCGCCACCACCGCGCTGGTACCGCAGCCGGCCGCCGACGTGCTCCCGGCCGTGGGGGAGAACCTGCAGGCGATCACCGGCGTGGTGCTCCATCTGCCGCAGCGACTGGCGGACGTGGCCGAGGCCGCCTTCAGCGATGCTCCGCGCGACCCGAACGGGCCGATGAGCGTGGTGGGCGTGGGCCGGATTGCCGGCGAGATCAGCGCGATGGACGAGATTCCCTTCGAGGCGCGGGCAGCCTCGCTGATCGGGTTGGTCGGTTCGGTCAACCTGGCGCTGTTCGTGTTCAACCTGATCCCGCTGCTGCCGCTCGACGGAGGGCACGTGGCCGGCGCGCTTTGGGAGGCCATCCGCCGCGGCTTCGCCAAGCTGTTCCGCCGCCCGGATCCGGGGCCGGTGGACATCGCCAAGCTGCTCCCGCTGACCTACGTGGTGGCCGTGGTGATGATGGGCATGGGCGCGCTGCTGATTTACGCAGACATCGTCAAACCGGTCAATATCTTCGGCTGATCCGGCATGGCGGCGCCCTGGCGAAACCGCCACCTCCCCTGATCCGGCACGACGGCGGTGCATGCCCGTGTGCGCGGCAGTCCCTTGTGCGCGGCGCGCCCGCCGTTGGTTGGAACCCTGCCGGTCCCCGTGGTTAGACTGGCCGGAACCGGCGAAGGGAGCCACGACCTGTGAGCACGGCACCGCGTACAGCCCGCACCGCAGCGCGCCTTCGGGGCACCGCCCGGGCGGCGTCGATGGGCCGCAGGCCCCGGTTCAGGGCCGGCGCCGCCGCCGTCCTGGCGGCCGCTGTTGTACTTGCCGGTTGCACCGCGCCGGGCGAGGCCCAGGATCCGCCATCATCGGCAGCGTCAACGGAGGCTGCCCCGGATCGCGTGCAGTTGAGGGCTGGTGCCGCCGATCCGCAGGTGCTTGCCGGCTCCGACGCCGAAGCATCGCTCGCCGCCAGCCAGGCGTTGTTTGACTCCAGTCCCGTGGCGTTCGTCGCGCCTCCCGGCGACGCCGAGGCCATAGCTGCCGCGGCTGCCGAATCGGTACCGATGGGTGTGCCGCTGCTGTTGGCGGGAGACGGGCTGGCCGAAGAACTGGAGCGCCTCGGCGTCCGCCAAGTCAAGGCTTTCGGCCGGCCGCCCGCCGAGCCGGAGGGCTCCCCGAGCGCCGCGCCGGAAGCCAACTCCGCGGCCGGGCCCTCTGATTCGACCACGGCCGGCTCCGCGGCCGGGCCCGCCGCCTCGGCCGCTGCCGGGCCCGCCGCCTCGGCCGCTGCCGGCTCCGCGGCCTTGAAGACCGCATCGACGGTGTCCGGCGCCGACCCGGATCAAGGCATCGAGGCGTGGGCCCCGCTGCTGGCGGACGCGGAAATCCTGCCCCCGGACGGGGACATGGAGGCGCCCGAGCGTGCGGAGGAGCCCGCAGCCGTCTCGGTGTTGACGGACAAGGACGGCGGGCGGGACTATCCCGCGACCCTTGCGGTCGTGGAGGCGGCAGGCGCCCGGGTCTTCCAGGACCCGCACGCAGACCCGCGGCACGGCAGCGAGACCATCGAATTCCTGCGCCAAGAACCCGAGAACCGCGTGCTCGCCGTCGGCGAAGAGTTCGGCAGCGGCGACACCTTCGCGCGCCGGACCACGGCAGCACTGACCGTGCCGGAACTGCCCGGCGGGGGCCAGATGGCCTTCCCGTCCCGGCGGATGGTGGCGCTGTACGGGCATCCCTCCGGGCCCGCCCTCGGCGCGCTCGGCGAGCAGGTTCCCAAGGCGTCGGTGAAGCGCGTGAAGAAACTCGCCAAGCAGTACCAACCGCACAGCAAGGAACCGGTGGTCCCGGCCTTCGAGATCATTGCCACGGTTGCCAGCGCCTCGGCCGGCAAGGACGGCGACTATTCGGAGGAGACGGATCCAAACGAGTTGCGCCCGTGGATTGATGCCGCCGGCGAGGCCGGGGTGTACGTGGTGCTGGATTTGCAGCCGGGCCGGTCGGACTTCCTCAGCCAGGCCAAGATGTACGAGGATCTGCTGAAGGAACCGCATGTGGGCCTGGCCCTGGACCCGGAATGGCGGCTGGGCAAGGGACAGCGTCACATGGAGCAAATCGGCTCGGTGTCCGCAGCGGAGATCAACCGGGTCAGCGACTGGCTGGCGAAACTCACCCGGAAGAACTCCCTGCCCCAGAAGGTGCTGATCCTGCACCAGTTTCAGTACCAGATGATTTCGGACCGCCAGGAGCTGGAAACCGGCCACGAAGAGCTGGCCCTGGTGCTGCACGCCGACGGCCACGGCGGGCCCGACCAGAAACTGGACACCTGGCGGGTCCTCCGGGAGGACCTGCCGAAGAACATCTGGATGGGCTGGAAGAACTTCTACGACGAAGACACCCCGACCTTCAGCCCGGAACGCACCTACACCGGCGTGAAGCCGGCTCCCTGGTTCGTTTCGTACCAATAGCCCCGCACCAACCACACGCGTCCTGCCAATAGCCCCGCGCCAACCACCGGCGTCACCAATAGCCCCGCCCCATCCACACTCGTCCTGCCAATAGCCCGCCCACATCCACCGGCGGGTAAGGTGAAGACCATGAGTGTCTTTGCCGTCGAATATGTCTACGCCGCCGATTCCGAGCCCGGCCGGGACGAATACCGTCCCGCCCACCGCGCCTGGCTGGGCGGCTTCCTGGACCGGGGCCGCCTGCTGGCCTCCGGCCCCTACGCCGACGGCACCGGCGCGCTGCTGATCTTCACCGCCGAGGACGAAGCCAGCCTGCTGGAGGAGCTGAAGCAGGATCCGTTCAACGTCAACAACTTCGTCTCCGGCCTGAAAGTCACCGACTGGAAGCCCGTCACCGGGGCGTTCGCCCACCACGCATGATCCTTCCCACTCCCGCTGCATGTGCCAACGCCCGGCGGGAAGGGGATAATGAAACCTGATCAGCAACTGCCTATCGGCACATGGAGGACGTTTTGACCTCGGTCAATCTTGGAATGCCAGCTTCACCACCGCCAGTCCTGGCGCCGCGCCGCAAGACCCGGCAGATCAAGGTCGGCTCCGTCGGGGTCGGGTCGGACTCGCCCATCAGCGTGCAGTCGATGACCACCACGCCCACCACGGATATCAACGCGACGCTGCAGCAGATTGCCGAGCTGACGGCCTCCGGTTGCGACATTGTCCGAGTGGCCTGCCCCAGCGCCGACGACGCCGAGGCCCTGCCGATCATCGCCAAGAAGTCACAGATTCCGGTGATCGCGGACATCCACTTCCAGCCCAAGTACGTCTTCGCCGCCATCGATGCAGGCTGCGCTGCCGTCCGCGTCAATCCGGGCAACATCCGCAAATTCGACGACCAGGTCAAGGAGATCGCCGAGGCCGCAAAGGCCGCCGGCACCTCCATCCGGATCGGCGTCAATGCCGGCTCCCTGGACCCGCGGCTGATGCAGAAGTACGGCAAGGCGACCCCGGAGGCGCTGGTCGAATCCGCCGTCTGGGAGGCGTCGCTGTTCGAAGAACACGACTTCCACGAGTTCAAGATCTCGGTCAAGCACAACGACCCGGTGGTCATGGTCCGCGCCTACGAACTGCTGGCCGAACGCGGCGACTGGCCGCTGCACCTCGGTGTCACCGAGGCCGGTCCGGCCTTCCAGGGCACCATCAAGTCGGCCACCGCCTTCGGGGCGCTGCTCTCGAAGGGGATCGGGGACACTATCCGTGTGTCCCTGTCCGCCCCGCCCGTGGAAGAGATCAAGGTCGGCCTGCAGATCCTGCAGTCGCTCAACCTGCGGGAACGCAAACTGGAAATCGTTTCCTGTCCCTCCTGCGGGCGAGCCCAGGTGGACGTGTACAAGCTGGCCGACGAAGTCACCGCCGGGCTCGAAGGCATGGAGGTGCCGCTGCGCGTCGCCGTGATGGGCTGCGTCGTGAACGGACCGGGCGAAGCCCGCGAAGCCGACCTGGGTGTGGCCTCCGGCAACGGGAAGGGCCAGATCTTCGTGAAGGGCCAGGTCATCAAGACGGTCCCCGAAGACCAGATTGTGGAAACGCTGATCGAAGAAGCATTGAGGATTGCCGAGGAGATGGGTGACTCCGATGGCGAGAATGCTGTCAAGGGTAGCCCCGTGGTTAACGTCAGCTAGCCGTGACGCGGCGGGTGCGGCCGGGGCCGTGCCCGCCGATCAGCATGCCGGAATACGGCCGCTGGCGGATGCGGATACCGCGGACCTTTGGGCGCTGGTGCGCGCGGATCCGGTGGCCAACGTCTTCCTCGCTGCCCACCTGGAGACCGCCGGGACCGCCGGCCCCACCCCGTCCGGTGCCCACATCCTGGGAATGTACGACGACGGCGTCCTCACCGGGGCCTGCTGGGCGGGCGTGAACGTGGTCCCGTCCGGGCTGGATGCCGAACAGGGCGCCAGGCTGGGCGCCCACCTGGCCGCCGGCGGGCGGCGCATGTCCTCCATCTTCGGGCCGGCCGAGGGGGTGCTCGGCATCTGGTCTTCGTACCGGACCGCCCATCCGCGGGCCTTCGACGTCCGGCCCAACCAGCCCCTGATGGAGCTGCGCGGAACTCCCGCCGTGCCCGCGGACCCGCAGGTACGGTTCTCCACCGACGACGACTTTGAGGTGCTGGTGCCCGCCTGCGTCGCGATGTTCGAGGAGGAAGTCGGGTACTCGCCGCTGATCGGCGGCGGCCAGCACTACCGGCAGCGCGTGGCCACCCTGATCGGGAAGGGACACTCGCTGATCCGCCGGGACGGCCAGGGGCAGGTCGTCTTCAAGGCAGAACTGGGCAACGTGAGCGCCGACGCGGTGCAGATCCAGGGCGTCTGGGTGAACCCCGCCTACCGCGGCCGCGGGCTGGCAGCCGGCTGCATGGCCGCCGTCGTCGAGTTGTCCCGCAAGTACGCGCCGGTCGCCAGCCTCTACGTCAACGATTACAACCACCGGGCCATGGCCGCCTACGCCGCGGTCGGCTTCCGGCAGGTCGGCACCTTCGCCACCGTCTTGTTTTAGGCGGGGGAGGTGCCCGGAAGCATGCCGTGTCCACCCTTCACGCGCTCCGCCGGCGCAGCGTCAGTGACGCGAGCAGCAGTCCCACGATGACGCAGCCGGCCGCAACCGCCACGTCGAACCACAGGTCCCCGGTGGCTTCGGCGTGGGCCGCGATCTGCTGCAGCGCATCCACGGTGTAGGTCAACGGCATGGCGTTCGCTATGGTTTCCAGCCAGTCGGACAGCTGCTCCCTGGGCACAAACAGGCCGCAGAGCAGGATCTGCGGGACCACCACTACCGGCATGAACTGCACCGCTTGGAACTCCGTACGGGCGAAGGCCGAACAAAAGAGTCCCAGCGCCACTCCCAGAACCGCGTTGACGACGGCGACCATCACCACCAGCGCCCCGTTGCCTTCGATGTCGAGACCGAAAACCAGGTAGGCCACCGCCGTCGTCACCGTGGCCTGGAGGGCGGCCATCAGCCCGAACGCCAGGGCATAGCCGAAGAGGAGGTCGGCCTTGTTAATCGGCGTCGACAGGACGCGTTCCAGGGTGCCGGTGGTCCGTTCGCGGAGCATGGTGATGGAGGTGATCAGGAACATGACGACAAACGGGAAGATCGCCAGCATCATCGGGCCCACCCGATCGAAGGTGCGCGGCGCACCGGGCGGCAGCGCCTCATTGTCGAACAACAGGTAGACCACGCCGAGCAGGATGCCGGGAACCACGACGATCAGCGCGATGCTGCGCGGATCGTGGCGCAGCTGGGCCAGCACCCGCCGCGCGGTGGCCAGCGTCATCGATGCGTTCATGCCGCCGCCTCCCGGCTCCGGATCATGTGGAGGAAAGCCTTTTCCAGGTCCACCGTGCCGCCGCGCTCGGCCAGCTCCGCCGGCGTGAGCTGGGCCAGGAGGGAGCCGTCGCGCAGCAGCAACAGATCATCGCAGTGAGAGGCCTCTTCCATGACGTGGCTCGAAACCAGCAGGGTGGTGCCCGCCGCAGCAAGGGCCGCGAAATGATCCCAGAGCTCCACGCGCAGGACGGGATCGAGGCCGACGGTCGGTTCGTCGAGCACCAGCAGGTCGGGCCTGCCCACCAAAGCGCATGCCAGCGACACCCGGCTGGACTGGCCGCCGGAGAGGTCCGCGGTCTTGCGCCCCGCCACCCCGGCAAGTCCCACGGAATCCAGGGCTTCGTCCACGTCGGACGCGGACCGGCCGTGCAGCGCGGCGAAGTAGCGGACGTTTTCGCGGACCGAAAGATCGGGATACACGCTCGGGTCTTGGGTGACGTAGCCGATCCGGTGCCTGAGCTCGCGGTGTCCCGCGGGCAGTCCCAGGACGGTGACCGTCCCGCCGGCCGTCTTCTGCACCCCGACGATGGCCCGCATCAGCGTGGTCTTGCCGCTGCCCGAAGGCCCCAGCAGGCCGGTGATGGTTCCGGCGGAGATTTCGCAGCTGACGTCGGACAGGACGGGCTTACGGGCACGGACCACCGTGAGCCCTGCGACGGATACGGCCGGCGCCACGGGCGCCGCCGGGTGCGGCATCGTCTCCGCCTCCCTCATTTACTGGTTAGGTGACATCAACCTAGACCCGACGCAAGGGTGCGTCCAGACGCTCTGGCGGCCGCCGCCGTCCCGCCCCCGCGGGCTGTCGCTGGCATGCGCGCGGAGCCAGTAGATTAGAAGGCAGTTGAATTTCGCGGGCCCTGCCGGCCCAACCCTTGAGAAACGGATTCCTGCAGTGGTTCTTCGCCTGTCCAGCATGTTCCTGCGCACCCTGCGCGATGACCCGGTCGACGCCGAAGTTGCCAGCCACAAGCTGCTGGTGCGCGCCGGCTACATCCGCCGCGCCGCCCCCGGTATCTACTCCTGGCTGCCGCTGGGCCTGAAGGTGCTGGCCAAGGTGGAGGCCGTGGTCCGCGAGGAGATGAACGCCATCGGCGCCCAGGAAGTCCATTTCCCGGCGCTGCTGCCGCGCGAACCGTACGAGGCGACCAATCGCTGGACCGAGTACGGCGACGGGTTGTTCCGCCTGCAGGACCGCAAGGGTGCCGACTACCTGTTGGCCCCCACGCACGAGGAAATGTTCACCCTGCTGGTCAAGGATTTGTACTCCTCGTACAAGGACCTGCCGGTGACGCTGTACCAAATCCAGAACAAGTACCGCGACGAGGCCCGCCCGCGCGCCGGGCTGCTGCGCGGCCGCGAATTCATCATGAAGGACTCCTACTCCTTCGACGTCGACGACGAGGGCCTGGACGTCAGCTATGACGCGCACCGGCGCGCCTACCTGCGGATCTTCAAGCGCCTGGGCTTGGAAGTGGTGACCGTCAAGGCCACGTCCGGCGCCATGGGCGGGTCGAAGAGCGAGGAGTTCCTGCATCCCACCGAGATCGGCGAGGACACCTTCGTGCGTTCGCCCGGCGGCTACGCCGCCAACGTGGAGGCCGTCACCACCGTCGCACCGGAGCCGGTGGACTACGCCGACGCCCCGGCCGCCGAAGTCAAGGACACCCCGGACACCCCCACGATCGACACCCTGGTGGCCGCGGCCAACCAGCTGGCACCGCGCGCGGACGGGGAATGGACCGCCGCGGACACGTTGAAGAACGTCGTCCTGGCCATCAAGCTGCCCACCGGAGAGCGGAGCCTGGTGGTCATTGGCGTACCGGGCGACCGCGCCGTCGACCTCAAGCGCGTCGAGGCGAACATCGGTGCCTTCCTCCCGGTGGGCGGCGAAGTCGAGGTCGAGGCGGCCACCGAGGAAGACCTGAAAAAGCATCCCGGCCTGGTCAGGGGCTACATCGGTCCCGGCGAGAGCCTGGACGCCGCGGTCCTCGGGACCGAGTCGGCCACCGGCCTGCTCTACCTCGTGGATCCCCGGGTGGTGCCCGGCACGCGCTGGATCACCGGCGCGAACGAGGACGGCAAGCACGTGTTCGGTCTGGTCGCCGGACGCGACTTCGGCTGGGACGGCGTCGTCGAGTCGGTCGAGGTCCGCGAAGGGGACCCCGCGCCGGACGGCTCCGGTCCGCTGGAGGCGGCCCGCGGCATCGAAATGGGCCACATCTTCCAGCTGGGCCGCAAATACGCCGAGGCACTGGGCCTGCAGGTGCTGGACCGCAACGGCAAGCTGGCCACGGTGACCATGGGCTCCTACGGCGTGGGCGTCACCCGTGCGGTGGCCGCACTCGCCGAGGCCTATCACGACGACAAGGGCCTGGCCTGGCCGCGCAACGTGGCCCCGGCCGACGTCCACATCGTCGCCACCGGGAAGGGCACGGAAATTTTTGAGGCAGCCAACAGGCTGGCCGAGGAACTGTCCGCCGCCGGCGTCGATGTCATCTACGACGACCGGCCCAAGGTCTCTCCGGGCGTGAAGTTCTCCGATGCCGAACTCATCGGCGTGCCCACCATCGTGGTGGTCGGCCGCGGCCTGGCCGACGGCGTGGTCGAAGTCAAGGACAGGGCCACCGGGCAGGCCGAAAACGTGCCGCTGGCCGAGGCCGCCGGGCAGTTGGCGGCCCTGGCCGGGAGGTGAGCTCCGGACTCGAGGAACTGCAGCTGGCCACCCTCGCCCTCGTGGTCGTGGGTGGCTTTGCCGCCGGCTGGGTGGACGCCGTGGTGGGCGGCGGCGGCCTGCTCCAGTTGCCCGTGCTGCTGCTGGTCCCCGGCATCAGCCCGGTGCAGGCACTGGCCACCAACAAGATGGGCTCCATCTTCGGCACCACCACCAGCGCAGTGACCTATTACCGCAGGGCGCACCCGGACCTGAAAACCGCGCTGCCAATGGCCGGCGTCGCGCTGGCGGGAAGCTTCGGCGGGGCGATCGTGGCCACCGTGCTGCCCGCCGAGGTGTTTAAGCCGATCATCGTCGTCGCCCTGATCGCGGTGGCCGTCTTTACCGCGCTGCGTCCGACGGCGGGATCGTTGACCCGGCTGCGGTACAAGGGCGCCCGGCACCTCGGTGCGGCCGCCGGAATCGGGCTGGTCATTGGCTTCTACGACGGCCTGATCGGTCCCGGCACCGGCTCGTTCCTGATCATCGCGATGGTGGCGCTGCTCGGCTACAACTTCCTGGCTGCCAGCGCGAAGGCCAAGATCGTGAACATGGCCACCAACCTGGGCGCCCTGGCCTTTTTCCTGCCCAGCGGGGCGCTGCTGTGGGGGCTCGGGCTGGTGCTCGGCGTCGCCAACATGGCCGGCGGTTACGTCGGTGCACGGATGGCCGTCTCCCAGGGCAGCAAGTTCATCCGCGTGGTCTTCCTGGCCGTGGTCGCGGCCCTGATCCTCAAGCTTGGCTACGACGTGTTGCAGGAGAACGTGCTGGGCCGCTGATCCGGACCGGAGGGGGCGGCCAGCTGCCCCCTCGTCACGAGCCGGTGGCGGGCGCGGCCAGCAGTTCGTCGTCCAGTCCCGGGGCGGGCGGCACGACGCCGGTCGAGGCCGCCAGGTCCGCCGTGGCGGTGGCGAGGCCGGACACCGCGTGCTCCCGCACCCTCCCGCTGCTGAGCGCGACCAGGTCGGCCAGCGGCCGGAGGGAAGCCTCCTCGGCGCCCTGCAGCGCCGGCAGCGGATCGGCCGCGAAGTCGCTGCCCAGGGCATACGCCGGCTCCGGCAGCGGCAGGGCCAGGCATTCGGCCGCCGCCACCGCCCGCCAGTCCCCGGCGGCGCCGGCATGCGCCGCGAGGCGCTCGGCGGCGACCGCGCGTTCGGCGCCCGCGAGGCGCGGCAGCACCGTTTCATAGGCGTAGGCCAGGCGCTCGTGGCTGCGGACGACGGCGGCCAAGGCCTCCTCCGTCGTCGGCGCGCCGGGCGTCGTCGACCGTGTCACGTCCCCGGCCGGAGCGGAAGGGGCGGCGCAGCCGGGGGAGGCGGGCGGTATCTCCGGGGCTTCCCACGGCGCAGCCACTTCCGAACCGCCGGCCAAAACCTGCGCCTGGGCGAACACCGCGGAGCCGATCGAGGCCAGCAGCCGGGCCAGCCCCGGGTCCGTCTCCTGGGCGTCGGCCAGCAGGTCGCCGGCCAGCCCGGCCAGCTCCCCGGGACCGGGTGGCCTTGCGGCCGGGGGCGGGCTGCCGGCCAAGCCGGCGGGGGACGACGGGGCCGCGGTGTCCGGCGCGGCAGGGGACCCGGACGGCCACGACGTGGTCAGCCGCAGCAGGTCCGCCTGGGTCCGGAGCAGGTCGGCGGTGGGGGAGGCGCCGTCGTCGTCGTGTTCCTCGAAGGCCGAGGCCAGGTTCTCCAGGCCGGCCAGAGCGTCGAGGCGGGCTTGCTCGGTGGTGCTGGGGGGCGGGGCGGGTTCGGTGATGCTCGCCACCACGGTGCCGGTGCTGACCACGATCGCCGCGGTGAGCAACAGCAGCGGCGCCCGGCGCCACGCCCGGGATGGCGCGGCCTGGTTGCCGCCGCGGCGCCTTGAAGTAGATCCCACAACTGAAGATGATGTCACGGCTTCGGCGTCCGCTGCACCGGCGTAGGCCGGGAACTGGCCGCCGGGAGGCCACCGGTGACGGTAAAGTCGCTAGTCTAGAAGCGAGACTTACCGAAACAGGGAGGCAGTATGGCCCAGCGGCGCGATCACAGCGGCGTGCCCACTACCGGAGGGACATCCGGTACCGACACGTCCGCGGAGGCCGCACGCCTGAAAGAGCTGCTGGAACCGTCCGTGGCCGCGCACGAGTTGTTCCTCGAGGATGTGGAAATCCGCCACGCCGGATCACAGCGCATCGTCCACGTCGTCGTGGACCTGCCCGAGGACCAGACCGGCGGCGTAGGGCTCGATGCCATCGCCGAGGTGTCGCAGGCCCTCTCCAAGACGCTGGATGAGGATCCGCGCGACGACGGCCGCGCCTACAGCCTGGAGGTATCCTCGCCGGGGCTCAGCCGGCCGCTCACCCAGCTGCGCCACTGGCGCCGGAACGTGGGCCGGCTGGTCAAGGTCAAGCTGGTCGCCGGCGACGACGTTGCCGGCCGCCTGCTGGAGGTCGGCGAGGCCGGCGTGACCGTGCGGCCGGAAGAAGCGCCGAAGAAGGGCATGAAGCCCCGTCCCGGCGAACCGGTCCACCTGGACTTTACGAACATCCGCTCCGGCAAGGTCGAAGTGGAGTTCGCCCCGGTAGACGACGACACGATTGCCGCCGCCGACGGCGAGCTGGAGAACGAGGAGGAGGCCTGAGATGGATATCGATATGAGCGCCCTGCGGCTGCTGGAGCGCGAACGCGAAATTCCGCTGGACCTGCTGATCCCCACGATCGAGCAGGCCCTGCTGGTGGCCTATCACAAGTCCCCCGGTTCCATCGACCAGGCCCGGGCCGAACTGGACCGCAAGAGCGGCCACGTCACCATCTGGGCGGCCGAAGTGGACGACGACGGCACCGTGATCGGCGAGTTTGACGACACGCCCAGCGGATTCGGCCGGATCGCGGCCAGCACGGCACGCCAGATCATCCTCCAGCGGCTGCGCGACGCCGAGGACGACAACGTCTTGGGCGCCTTCCGCGGCAAGGAGGGGGAGCTGGTGTCCGGCTTGATCCAGCAGGGGCACAACCCCCACATGGTCCAGGTGGACCTTGGCACGGTGGAGGCGCTGCTGCCGCCGCCCGAACAGGTCCCGGGGGAGAGCTACGTGCACGGCACGCGCCTGCGCGCCTATGTGGTGGACGTCCACCGCGGCATGAAGGGCCCCTCGATCACCCTGTCCCGTTCCCATCCCGGCCTGGTGCGCAAGCTCTTCGAACTGGAAGTACCCGAGATCGCGGACAAGAGCGTGGAGATTGTTGCCCTGGCGCGGGAGGCCGGCCACCGGACGAAGATCGCCGTCAAGGCCAACGTGCCCGGACTCAACGCCAAGGGTGCCTGCATCGGCGAAATGGGTTCCCGCGTGCGGGCCGTCATGACCGAGCTGCACGACGAAAAGATCGACATCGTCGACTTCAGCGAGGATCCGGCGACGTTCATCGCCAGCGCGCTCTCGCCGTCGCGGGTCAGCTCCGTGACCATCACCGACCCGGAGACGCGTTCCGCCCGGGTCGTGGTGCCGGATTACCAGCTGTCGCTGGCGATCGGCAAGGAAGGGCAAAACGCCCGGCTTGCGGCAAAACTGACGGGCTGGCGGATCGACATCGTGTCCGACGCGGCCATGGCCCAATAGCGCGCAAGAAGCAAAAACCACGCCCGGTTTCGGGCCTGCAACACGCCCGGTTCGTTGGCCGGGCACTGGAAGCGGTAGAATATCCATGGCCGGGTTTCCCGACAGTCAAAAGCCCTTGCAGGCGCACGCCCAGGCGGCCACGCCGCCCCAGCGGACCTGCATAGGCTGCCGGCGCCGGGAAGACCAGGCCGTTCTGCTGCGGCTGGCAGTCGAAGAAGTCGACGGTGTTCCCACCGTCGTCGTCGATCCGGGCCGCCGCAGGCCTGGACGCGGTGCCTGGATGCACCGCGGACCGGATTGCATGGAACTGGCTTTGAAACGGCATGCCTTCGGCAGGGCCTTCCGGGCCACTGTTGACAGCAGCACTGTTGCAGACCAGTTCCGTGCTGACGACGAGGCGGCCACCGCGGCCGGCCCCGTCACCCCAACCGTCCAACCTGAAAGCGGGTCAGAAAACTGATGGAAACCCGATGAGTGCCAAGTGATGAGTACTTCATTGTGCTCCGCCCGCGGCCTTTCAGCCCATTCTGCTGAAAGCCGCAGCAAGAATTAGACGGTTCGTGCCCGGCAGACCTGCCTCGTGCGGACCGAGACAGGAGAAATGTGGCCAAGGTCCGCGTACACGAGCTCGCAAAAGAGCTCGGTATTACCTCGAAAGATGCAGTATCCAAACTGCAGGAGCTGGGCGAATTCGTCCGCTCAGCGTCATCGACCATTGAGGCACCCGTCGTGAAGAAGCTTCGCGACGCGTTCCCCGCCGCCGCCCCGAAGGGGGAGCAGGCGGCCCCCAAGACAGCACCCAAGGCAGCAGCGCCCAAGCCGGGAGCGAAGCCCGCTCCCAGCGCTCCGGCCGCCCCGGCTCCGGCCGCGGAGGCCGCCAAGCCGTCGCCTGCCGCCCCGGCAGCACCGGCACCGGCTCCTGCCGCTCCGGCAGCTCCGGCAGCGGAAGCGGCGCCGCAGCGTGCAGAAGCACCGGCTGCCAAGCCGGGATCGGCAGCTCCGCGCCCCGGCGGTCCCGCCCCGGCCCGCCCCGGTGCCCCGCGCCCCGGTGGCCCGCGCCCCGGCAACAACCCCTTCGCCACGTCCCAGGGCATGCCCCGCGGCCGCGGCGACCGTGACGCCGAGCGTGCTCCGCGTCCGGGCAACAACCCCTTTGCAACCTCGCAGGGCATGCCCCGTCCGGGCGGCCCGCGTCCTCCGGCAGCCGGTCAGGGCGGTCCCCGTCCTGCCGCACCGCGTCCCGGCGCTGCACCGCGTCCGGGGGCTCCCGCGCGGCCGGGCGCACCTCGTCCCGGCGCACCGCGTCCGGGCGGTGCCCGTCCTACGCCGGGCATGATGCCCAACCGCACCGAGCGCCCGGCTCCGGCCGGCCGCGGCGGCGGCGCTCCCGGACGTCCGGGAGCTCCGGCCCGCCCCGGAGCCGGGGGACCGGCGCCGGCCGGCGGCGGTTTCGGCAAGGGCGGCCGCGGACGCGGCGGTACCCAGGGTGCCTTCGGCAAGGGAGGCGCCGGCCGCGGCAAGCAGCGCAAGTCCAAGCGCGCCAAGCGCCAGGAACTGGAGCAGATGAGCGCACCGTCGCTGGGCGGCGTCTCGGTACCCCGCGGCGACGGCAGCACCGTTGTCCGGCTGCGCCGCGGCTCCTCCATCACCGACTTCGCCGACAAGATCGAGGCGAATCCGGCAGCGCTGGTGACCGTGCTGTTCCACCTCGGCGAGATGGCCACCGCCACGCAGTCGCTGGACGAGGACACCTTCGAGCTGCTCGGCGTTGAACTGGGCTACAAGATCCAGGTTGTCTCCCCGGAGGACGAAGAGCGCGAACTGCTTGACTCGTTCGACATCGACCTCGACGCCGAACTCGAGGCCGAGGGCGAAGCCGACCTCGAGCGGCGCCCCGCCGTCGTGACGGTCATGGGCCACGTGGACCACGGTAAGACCCGCCTGCTGGACGCCATCCGCAACACCCGGGTGGGCGAAGGCGAACACGGCGGCATTACCCAGCACATCGGCGCCTACCAGATCGACTTCCAGCACGATGACCGGGACCGGAAGATCACCTTCATCGACACCCCGGGCCACGAGGCGTTCACCGCCATGCGTGCCCGCGGCGCGAAGGTCACCGACATCGCCATCCTGGTGGTGGCCGCGGACGACGGCGTCATGCCGCAGACCGTGGAAGCGCTGAACCACGCGCAGGCTGCCGGCGTGCCCATCGTCGTCGCCGTGAACAAGATCGACAAGGAAGGCGCCAACCCGGAGAAGATCCGCGGCCAGCTGACCGAGTACGGCCTGGTTCCGGAGGAATACGGCGGCGACACCATGTTCGTGGACGTCTCGGCACGCGAGGGCCTGCACATCGAGGATCTCCTCTCGGCCGTGCTGCTGACCGCCGACGCCGCCCTGGACCTGCGGGCCAACCCGAACAAGGACGCCCGCGGCATCGCGATCGAGGCGAACCTGGACAAGGGCCGCGGCGCAGTGGCGACCGTGCTGGTCCAGTCCGGAACGCTGCGGGTGGGCGACGCCATCGTCACCGGCAGCGCGCACGGCCGCGTCCGTGCCATGTTCGATGAAGACGGCGCATCCGTCACCGAGGCCGAACCGTCGCGTCCGGTCCAGGTGCTGGGTCTGTCCACCGTCCCGCGCGCCGGCGACACCTTCCTGGTGACCGACGACGAGCGCACAGCCCGCCAGATCGCCGAGAAGCGTGAAGCCGCGGACCGCAACGCAGCCCTGGCCAAGCGCCGCAAGCGCATCAGCCTCGAGGACTTCGACAAGGCCGTGGCCGAGGGCAAGGTCGACACCCTCAACCTCATCCTCAAGGGCGACGTGTCCGGTGCCGTGGAGGCGCTGGAAGACTCGCTGCTCAAGATCGATGTGGGCGAGGATGTCCAGCTGCGCGTTATCCACCGCGGTGTCGGTGCCATCACGCAGAACGACGTCAACCTGGCCACCGTGGACAATGCCATCATCATCGGCTTCAACGTCAAGCCGGCCGAGCGGGTGGCCGAACTGGCCGACCGCGAGGGCGTGGACATGCGCTTCTACTCGGTCATCTACGCGGCGATCGATGATATCGAACTCGCGCTGAAGGGCATGCTGAAGCCGGAGTACGAAGAGGCACAGCTGGGCACGGCCGAAATCCGCGAGATCTTCCGTTCGTCCAAGTTCGGGAATATCGCCGGCTCCATCGTCCGCTCGGGCACGATCCGCCGCAATACCAAGGCGCGCGTCACCCGCGACGGCAAGGTCATCGGCGAGAACCTCACCGTTGACTCGCTCAAGCGGTTCAAGGACGACGCGACCGAGGTCCGCGAAGGATTCGAATGTGGCATCGGACTTGGGTCGTTCAACGACCTCAAGGAAGGCGACATCATCGAGACCTTCGAAATGCGCGAAAAGCCGCGCGTCTAGCAGTCGGCCTGCAGCGGGCGTCCGGTGGCATCGCCGCCGGGCGCCCGCTGTTCCGCCATCAACACGAGAATTGAGGAGGGGTCATGGCAGACCCAGCACGCGCCGCCAAGATGGCCGACCGGATCAAAGTTGTGGTCGCCCAGGCGCTTGAGCGCAGGGTCAAGGATCCCCGTTTGGGATTTGTGACCATCACGGACGCCCGGGTGACCAACGACCTGCAGCACGCCACCGTCTACTACACGGTGTTCGGCGACGCCGAAGAGCAGGACGGGACCCGCAAGGCACTGGAGTCCGCCAAGGGCGTCCTGCGGGCGGAAGTGGGCCGGAACATCACCGCCCGGCTCACGCCCACGCTGGAATTCGTCGCGGACGAGATTCCGGTGAACGCCAGCCACCTGGAGGAGCTGTTGCGGGCCGCGAAGGCCAAGGACGCCGAGGTCGCGGCCCTGGCCGAAGGCGCCGCCTTTGCCGGCGAAGAGGACCCGTACCGCAAGCCCGAAGACGAGGACCAGGACGACGCCGGCCGCGGAACGCGTCCGGAATAGCGGCTTCCGCGCCCACTGACGTCCCGCTGCGGCCCAGGGCCGTTGCTCCCGGGCGTGGGCCGCGCTGATCAACGACCGCTGCACGGCCCGACGGCCGTTGCACCAAAGGGCGGGCCACCTGCTGTGCGCAGGTGGCCCGCCCATTTTCCGGTCCCGGCAGCCGCGGATCAGTGCAGCCGGATCTTGATGACCTTGCCGTCGGGAGGTGTCTTGCCGGTGAAGTCAGGGAGCGCATTGGTTGTGGCGTAGAGCCGGTCGCCGCGGATCTCCAGCGCACCCGGGGCAGTGGTCTCGAAGAACGTCCGCACCTTGTCGTGGCCCTTCTTCAGCACGGAGATCTTGTTGCCGAACATCTCGGCAATGTAGATGTCGCCGCGTGAGCTGACCGCCAGGTTGGTGGCGCCGGACAGGCCCCCCGCCAGCTGCACGACCTTCCCGGTGTGGGCATGGACCTTGAAGACGCGGCCGAGCGCGCCGATGCTCCCGTCTTCGGGACCGCCCGGCAGCGAGGTGACGTACAGCCAGCCGTGCCGGCCAAACTCAACGTCCGTAGGCACCGGCTCCAGATAGTACTTCTGGCCGACCACGCAATCCGGCAGGCCCATGCCTGCCGCCAGCGCAGCGGTGACCCGGAAGGATGCCGGCGGCAGCACCGCTACGGTGCTGACCCGCTTGCTGTGCTTGTCGACCTTCAGTATGGCGTTGCCGCCGGCGTCGGCGACATAAATGCTGTGCCTGTTGGCGGCCGTGGCATAGGCGTTGGAGTCGACGTTGCCCTTGTATTTGGCCGGGATCCCCTCCGGAATCTTGTCCAGGCACTGCCGGTCCTTCACATGGCGGAAGCCGTAGGTGACGCGGCCGTCCGGGTTGTGCTTCTTCTCATAGGCCGCCACGTCGGCGATCTTCTGAGGCGCGGCCTCGTCGTCGTGCAGGTCCAACGACTTGATCCACTGCACGTTCGGCAGCCCGTCCATGCCGCCGGCACCGGTGCCCTCGGAGAAGTAGACCGTGTGCCTGTAGAGGGAGGCGGACGCGACCTGGGGTCCGCCGGAGCGGTACAGGACTTCGGGATCGCCATGGCGCTTGATCCGGTTCAGGACGCCGGCGAAGTTCTGTGTCACAAACAGGCCGTGCCGGCCGGCCGCAAGACTCAGCGGCGATTGCAGCCCCTCGGCCAGCACGGTCGCCGACGGAGGCTCCGGGCTCTCCCGGTGGGCCGATGACGGTGCCAGGCCGGTGCCGAACGCAAGTCCGAGCGCCAAAGGAAGGGCGAGATACAGCGATGATTTTTTCACGATGAAGCTCCTGAAGAGAGCCGCGGGGCACCCCGGACGACTCGCAGGCCGGCGGAGTGGCCGGAGAACAAGGGCAAGTGATGCCGAAGAGGCGACTGTGCCGCTGGCCTGCTGAAATCCCTTGGAGGCCGCATCCACGGCACGCAGTGTGCTCAAAATATTGCAGCCCCCGGAGGCTGTCAATGATGCACGCTTTAAGCCCCGACCGGCCGTTTCCCCGGGACGCCATATACTGAAAGGCGTGACTTCTGGCCTGCTCCGTTCCGGATTGATACTCGTCGACAAGCCGCAGGGGTGGACCAGCCACGACGTTGTCGGCCGCATGCGCCGCCTGGCCGGAACGCGGAAGGTTGGCCACGCCGGCACCCTGGACCCCATGGCCACGGGCGTGCTGGTGGTCGGCGTCAATAAGGCCACCCGGCTGCTGACCTACATCGTCGGCGCCCCCAAGACGTATGACGCCACCATCCGGCTCGGCCAGTCCACGGTGACCGACGACGCCGAGGGCGACGTCACGGCGGAAACCATCGCCGCTGCCGTGACGGAACAGCAGATCAGGGACGGCGTCGCCGAACTGACCGGCGAGATCCTGCAGGTACCGAGCAGCGTCTCGGCCATCAAGGTCAACGGCCAGCGGTCCTACGCGCGCGTGCGCTCCGGACAGGACGTGGTGTTGGCCGCCCGGCCGGTCACGATCCACCGGTTCGAGGTCCACGGCATACGGCGCGGCCGCGGCGGGAAGGTGCAGGACGTGGACGTCACCGTCGAATGCTCGTCGGGAACCTACATCCGTGCGCTGGCGCGCGATCTCGGGCAGCGGCTGGGCGTCGGCGGGCACTTGACGGCCCTGCGCCGGACCCGGGTGGGTCCGTTCCGGATCGAAAACGCAGCCACGTTGGATGAACTGGCCGACGACCTGCGGATGACGGGCCTCGACGAGGCCGCGCGGGTGCTGTTCCCGGTCCGGGAACTCAGCGCCACCGAGGCCGACGATGTATCACACGGCCGACGCATCCCGGCCGCCGGAGCACCCGGCGCGACGGCGGCGTTCGCCCCGGACGGATCGCTGGTGGCGCTGCTGGAAGACAACGATGCGCAAGCCAGGCCCCTGCTGGTGTTCGCACCGGGAAACGAGGCGGACGCACAGTGATCATCGACGGTTTTTTCATCGCCGGCACGGTGGTCACCCTGCTTGCCGCGGTCATCTGCGTGGTTGCCGCCCTCCTGAAACACGGTCCCAACGACGTCACGATTCTCTCGGTCGCCGCGGTGGAGCTGTTTCTGCTCGTCTACGGGGCGGCCGGTATCATCAGACAGGCTTCCGGTGAGCCCGTCAGCGGGGAAACCTGGGAATTTTGGGGCTACCTGATCACCGCCTTGCTGGTTCCGGTAGCAGCCTTCTGGTGGGCCATCATGGACCGCAGCCGGTGGAGCAACCTGGTGCTGGGGGCGGCGGGAATCACGGTATTCGTCATGCTGGTGAGAATGGAACAAATTTGGGACGGAGCGATCGCCGTATGAAACCCGGCCAGGAACAACAACGGGCAAGGCATACCCGGGACGTGAGCGCCGCCGCAGGCCGCGCCACCGGTCCCGGCCGGCTCCTGGTGGCGGTCTACGGGGTGTTCGCGCTCTCCGCCACCGCCCGGGCGGGTTACCAGATAGCGACCAAGTTCTCGGAAGCGCCGGTGGCCTACCTGCTGTCCGCCTTCGCCGCCGTCGTGTACATCCTGGCGACCGTTACATTGGCCAGGTCCGGGACCCGCTCCTACTGGCTGTCGGTGGCCGCCGTGAGCATCGAACTCGTGGGAGTCCTGGCCGTCGGGCTGCTGAGCGTGCTGGATCCCCAGCTGCTGCCGCAGGACACGGTGTGGTCGGGCTTCGGCCAGGGGTACGGATACGTCCCCCTGCTGCTGCCGGTCATCGGCCTGTGGTGGCTCTGGCGGCACCGGCCGGCGGCGGGCGCGAAGCCCTCCGAAGGTCGTCCATAATGGAAGGGGTCCCGGCGACGGGTCCGCACCCGCTGAAGGCCCCGACCGACGAGGAGTTTGCTGTGCACTACTGGAAAGACCTGGCCGACGTACCCCGCGGCTATGGTCCGTCAGTGGTGACGCTGGGAAATTTCGACGGCGTCCACCGCGGCCACCAGCAGGTGCTGCGCCGCCTGGTGGAGACCGCGTCCGCCCGCGGGACGCGGGCGGTGGCGATTTCTTTCGATCCGCATCCTTCCCAGGTCCACCGGCCGGACGCCGCCCCGCAGCTGATCATGGGACTGCAGGACCGGGTCGAGGCGCTGGAGGCCAGCGGCCTGGACGGGCTGCTGATGATGACCTACACGCTGGAACTGGCCGGCGAAACCCCTGAGGAGTTCGTCCGCAAAGTCTTCGTGGAGACCCTCGGCGCCACCGCCGTCGTCATCGGCCACGACACGCGGTTCGGGAAGAACAACGCCGGCGACCTGAACACCATGCAGGAACTGGGCCGGCAGTTCGGCTTCACCGTCGAGGTCGTCGACGAATATGAAACCGATGCGGACCTCGGCGCCGCGGGCAGCGGCCGGCGCTACTCGTCGTCCTGGGTCCGGGAAGCCCTCGCCGCGGGGGATGTCGCCACGGCGGCGGAGGTGCTCGGACGCACCCACCGGATGCGCGGCGAAGTCGTGCACGGCGACGCCCGCGGCCGGGAACTGGGTTTTCCCACCGCGAACCTGTCCAAGCATGCAACGGGCATGATCCCCGGCGACGGCGTCTACGCCGGCTGGCTGGTGGACCAGCACGGCACCAGGTGGCCGGCCGCCATCTCGGTGGGCTCGAATCCGACCTTCGAGGGCGCCAGCCGCCGGGTCGAGGCGCACGTCATCGACCGGCCGCAGGAGGACACGGACGACTTCGATCTCTACGGGCAGCAGGTGGTGGTCGAGTTCGTGGAACGCCTGCGCGGCATGGTGGCCTACACCGGCCCCGAGGCCCTGATCGCCCAAATGCGCGACGACGTGGTGCGTACCCGAAGCCTGCTTTCGACAGACCAAGCCCGCAACAGGTAAACTGGCCGATGGATTCGGCTGCGGTCCGTGGCGGCTGTATCCCTCCGTGCTCTGCTGCCGGCAAGCCTCTGGCGGCCGGCGGAGACTGCGGAGCCCCCGGCAGCGAAGTGCTGACTCGGGCCTCACGGCACAACTTCTAGGAGTTACTGTGGCATTAGACGCCGCGCTCAAGCAGGAAATCATCAAGGAATACGCCACGCACGAGGGCGACACGGGTTCTCCCGAGGTTCAGATCGCTGTTCTGTCCCGTCGCATCTCCGACCTGACGGAACACCTGAAGATGCACAAGCACGACCACCACACCCGCCGGGGCCTCATGGCACTGGTCGGCCGCCGTCGTCGCATGCTCACCTACCTGCGTGACACCGACATCACGCGCTACCGTGCGCTCATCGAGCGCCTCGGCCTGCGCCGCTAGTCAGTGACGGAGGCGGCTCTTCCGTCCACTGCGACACGGGGACAGGAGAGCCGCCTTTTTCCTACCGCGCCGGTTTGCGGCGCGGCAGGAGCACGGCCGCCGGGAGACCGTCGGCCGATAACTACATCAACTGGAGACTTTCGGTATCGCGGCATTCGCGGTCCTCGGTAGTGGCTTCCGGGACGCCCTTAAGGGCTTGCCCGTAGGTCTCGATCGAAGACCGGGTGGCGTACAGGCAGGCTGGCCGTGAAGCGGCCTCGCAGGTTTGGGCAGATACCGGCGGCCTCCGCACTCGAAGAAACGGAGGTGGCTCTCTTGGAGGGTCCCGAAATTCAGTACTCAGAAGCTGTCATCGACAACGGCCGGTTCGGCCAGCGCGTGGTCAGGTTCGAAACCGGCCGCGTGGCCCAGCAGGCGGCCGGCTCGGCAATGGTCTACATCGACGAAGACACCGCACTGCTCTCCGCCACCACGGCGGGCAAGTCCCCGCGCGAAGGCTTCGACTTCTTCCCGCTGACCGTCGACGTGGAAGAGCGGATGTACGCCGCCGGCCGCATCCCGGGCTCGTTCTTCCGCCGCGAAGGCCGCCCGTCCACCGAAGCGATCCTGGCCTGCCGCCTGATGGACCGCCCGCTGCGCCCCGCCTTCGTCAAGGGGCTGCGCAACGAGGTCCAGGTAGTGGTGACCGTGTTGGCCATCAATCCCGACGTCATGTACGACGTCGTCGCGATCAACGCCTCCTCGATGTCCACCCAGCTGAGCGGCCTGCCGTTCTCCGGCCCGATCGGCGGCGTCCGCGTGGCGCTCGTGGACGGCCAGTGGGTGGCCTTCCCCAAGCACTCCGAACTGGAGCGCGCCGTGTTCAGCATGGTGGTGGCCGGCCGCATCGCCGCCGGCAACGACATCGCCATCATGATGGTCGAGGCCGAAGCCACCGACAACGCCTGGAACCTGATCAAGGAAGAGGGCGCCACCGCGCCCACCGAAGAGGTCGTGGCCGAGGGCCTCGAGGCCGCCAAGCCGTTCATCCGGGCGCTGTGCGAGGCCCAGTCCGACCTGGCCGCCCGCGCGGCCAAGCCGACGGTCGAATTCCCGATCTTCAAGGACTACGAGGACGATGCCTTCGCCGCCGTGGAGTCCGCCGCAGCTGCCAAGCTGACGGAAATCTTCTCGATCGGCGACAAGCAGCAGCGCAACGAGGCCGCAGACGCGTTCAAGGCCGAGATCCTGGCGCAGCTGGCCGGCACCGAGACGGCGGAATTCGCCGGTCGCGAGAAGGAAATTTCCGCGGCTTTCAACGCCGTGACCAAGAAGGTTGTCCGCCAGCGCATCCTCACCGAGCAGGTGCGCATCGACGGCCGCGGGCTGAGCGACATCCGCAAGCTGACCGCCGAGGTCGAGGTCCTGCCCCGCGTCCACGGCTCGGCCATCTTCGAGCGCGGCGAAACCCAGATCCTGGGCGTCACCACGCTGAACATGCTGAAGATGGAGCAGCAGATCGATTCGCTGTCGCCGGTGACGCGCAAGCGCTACATGCACAACTACAACTTCCCGCCGTACTCCACCGGTGAGACCGGCCGCGTGGGCTCGCCCAAGCGCCGCGAAATCGGCCACGGCGCGCTGGCCGAGCGCGCTCTGGTGCCGGTGCTGCCGTCGCGTGAAGAGTTCCCGTACGCCATCCGCCAGGTCTCCGAGGCGCTGAGCTCCAACGGCTCCACCTCCATGGGCTCGGTCTGCGCCTCCACCCTGTCCCTGCTCAACGCCGGCGTGCCGCTGAAGGCCCCGGTCGCCGGCATCGCCATGGGACTTGTCTCCGACCAGGTCGACGGTGAAACCCGCTACGCGGCGCTCACCGACATCCTGGGTGCCGAGGACGCCATGGGCGACATGGACTTCAAGGTCGCCGGTACCTCGGAGTTCGTCACCGCCATCCAGCTCGATACCAAGCTCGACGGCATCCCGGCGTCCGTGCTGGCCGCCGCCCTGAAGCAGGCCCGCGAGGCACGGCTTCACATTCTCGGCGTGATCAATGCCGCGATCGACCAGCCGGACGAAATGAGCGAATTCGCCCCGCGGATCATCTCGGTCAAGATCCCGGTGGACAAGATCGGCGAGGTCATCGGCCCGAAGGGCAAGATGATCAACCAGATCCAGGAAGACACCGGCGCGGACATCTCCATCGAGGACGACGGCACCGTGCTGATCGGCGCGACCGACGGTGCGGCCGCCGAAGCCGCCCGCGCCGCCGTCAACGCGATCGCCAACCCGCAGATCCCCGAGGTGGGCGAGCGCTACCTGGGCACGGTCGTGAAGACCACCACCTTCGGTGCCTTCGTGTCGCTGACCCCGGGCAAGGACGGCCTGCTGCACATCTCCGAGCTGCGCAAGCTGGCCGGCGGCAAGCGCGTGGACAACGTCGACGACGTGGTGTCGGTGGGCCAGAAGGTCCAGGTCGAGATCACCAAGATCGACGACCGCGGCAAGCTGTCCCTCGCCCCCGTAGTGGCCGAGGACGCCGCAGCCGACGAGGCGTCGGCCGAAGAGGCCGTGGCCGAGTAAGCATGACCGTCGTCGCCCTGCCGCTGGTCGGCAGCATGCAGCATGCCGACGCCACCGAGCTCGGCGGGTCGGACCCCACACTGGTCCACGGCGAACCGGGCGGCGCCATCGTGCGCCGCTCGGTGCTGCCCGGGGGAGTGCGGGTGCTGACCGAAGCGATGCCCGGCCAGCGGTCGGCGACGATCGGATTCTGGGTCGGTGTTGGCTCGCGGGATGAAGCCGCGGGCCAACACGGCTCGACCCACTTTCTGGAGCATCTGCTCTTCAAGGGCACCAGGCGCCGGACGGCGCTGGACATCGCCTCCGCCTTCGACGAGGTCGGCGGCGAATCCAATGCGGCCACGGCCAAGGAAAGCACGTGCTACTACGCCCGCGTCCTGGATTCGGACCTGCCGATGGCCATCGACGTGATCGCCGACATGATCACCTCCGCGGTCCTTGACCCGCAGGAGCTGGAGCAGGAACGCGGAGTCATCCTCGAAGAGATCGCCATGGACAATGACGATCCCGCGGACGTCTGCCACGAAAAATTTGTTGAGGCGGTGCTCGGCGGGCACCCCCTGGGCCGGCCGATCGGCGGGACGCCGGAGGCGATCAAGGCGGTGGCCCGGGAATCGGTCTGGGCCCACTACCAGCGCTACTACCGGCCCGACGAGCTGGTGGTCACCGCGGCCGGCGGGCTGGACCACGACGCGGTGTGCGCCCAGGTGCTCGCCGCCCTGGAGTCGGCCGGCTGGCACCTCGAGGCCGGTGCGGTCCCGGTGCCCAGGCGGGAGACGGCGGCCGCAGCCATCGCCCCCGTCGCCGGCACGTACGTGCACCGCCGCCCGGTCGAGCAGGCCAACATCGTCATGGGCTGCCCGTCCATCAACGCCACCGACGAGCGCCGCTTCGTCATGAGCGTGCTCAATGCCGTGCTGGGCGGCGGCATGTCCTCCCGGCTCTTCCAGGAGATCCGGGAGAAACGGGGCCTGGCCTACGCCACCTATTCGTTCTCCGGCGCCTACGCCGATGCGGGCTACTTCGGCATGTATGCCGGTTGTTCGCCGGCCAAGACCGGCCAGGTCATCGACCTGCTCGGGGCCGAGCTCGACCGGCTGGCGGCCGACGGCATCTCCGCCGACGAGCTGCGCCGGGCCGTCGGCCAGCTTTCCGGCGGCATCGTGATGGCCCTGGAAGACAGCGGTTCCCGGATGTCGCGGCTGGGCCGGGCCGAGCTGGTGTCGGGGGAGTTCTTGGACATCGACGAGTCGCTCGCCCGGATCGAGGCCGTGACCGCCGGGCAGGTCCGGGAGCTCGCCGTCGAACTGGCAGCGGCGCCGCGCGTGGTCACCGTCGTCGGCCCCTTCGACTCTGCGGCGGACTTCGGCCGGTAACCGGGCCCCTGCCCGCCCGGCGGCCGGTAACCGGCCGCCGTCCGCCTCCACGGAGATGAGGGGGCGCGGTCAGCCGCCGGCGAACGGCGGCAGGATGTCAATCACGTCGTCTGCCGCCAGCGGTGCCTGCCGGTCCTTCCACGCCACCTCGTTGCGCAGGAAACTGCTCCGGGCGAGGACCGACTCCATGGAGGGAGCGGACGACCTGCCGGGTGCGGCAGGCATCGGACGCCCGCCCCCAGCCGAGGGGACGGCCCCGGCACCGACGGGCACCGGTTCCTTCGCCGCCGCGGTGCTGTGCCGGGCGATGACCTCGCGCAGCACCGTCTCCAGCGTGCTGCCGTCGGGCAGCGGCAGGGATTCCTCCTCGACGCCGGCGGCGGCCTGCGCCGCCCCAAAATACCGGATGATCATCTATCCGCCTATCGCACTCATGGTCCGGTCCGGCTGGACGAAGTCCGTGCCGCCCAGACCCGCATGATCCATACCGTGGGCCTTGGGTTTGCCCCACATCGCATGCCGCCACCGTTCCGCCACTGCCTCGTCGTCCGCGCCGGAGCGCAGGAGGTCCAGCAGGTCAGTTTCCTCGTGCGAGAACAGGCAGGAGCGCACCTTGCCCTCGGCCGTGACCCGGGTGCGGCGGCAGTCGGCACAGAACGGCTCGGTTACGGAGGCGATGATTCCCACGGTGCCGGCGACGACGCCGGGGCGGCCCCGCCGCCGCACCTCCCACCGTTCCGCCGGGGCGCCGTCGCGTGAGCGCGGGTCCGGGGAGAGCAGGAAGACCGGCTCCAACAGGGCGCGGATCTCGGCGGCCGACAGCATGTTCTGCCGGGTCCAGCCATGGTCCGCGTCCAGCGGCATCTGTTCGATGAACCTTAGCTCGTAGCCCCGTTCCACCGCCCAGTCCAGCAGCGCGGGCGCCTCGGCGTCGTTGATGCCGCGCATCAGCACCGCGTTGATCTTCAGCAGGCCCAGGCCGGCCGCGTCGGCGGCTTCGATGCCGGCGAGCACCCGGTCAAGGAACGGGCGGCGGGTCAGCTGCGCAAACGTCTCCGGGTGCAGCGAGTCCAGCGAGACGTTGATCCGGGTCAGGCCGGCCGCCTTCAGGGCGGCCGCCTTCTTCTCCAGCCCGAGGGCGTTGGTGGTCAGCGACACCGGCAGGTCGGGGTGGTTGTTGCGGACGGCAGCGATGATGTCCACCAGCCCGGCACGGACCAGGGGTTCGCCGCCGGTCAGGCGCAGCTCGCGCACGCCCAGCCGCCCGACGGCGATCCGTACCAGCCGGACCACCTCGTCGTCGCTGAGGACCTGTTCCTTGGCCAGCCAGTCCAAGCCTTCGGCCGGCATGCAATAGGTGCAGCGGAGATTGCACTTGTCGGTCAGCGAGATCCGCAGGTCGGTGGCCACCCGGCCAAAGCGGTCCACCAGCGCCGGGCCGGTCCCTGCGGGGCGCGCCGGGGCCGCGGCGGACGCGGTCCCGCCGGGAACCTGCGGCATTCCCAGATCAACGCTCATACCTCGAGGGTACCCGGCGGAGGGCGGCGCATGCGGGATGGTTCCGGCAGGGGCGACACCGGACGCAACCCGAACGTGTCCGGTTCCGCATTTGCGGAACTATACTGCTTTCCATGACGCAGATACGCATCTCGGATGCTGCGCGCTTCCTGGGGGTCAGCGACGATACCCTGCGCCGCTGGATCGACGCCGGAGCGCTGGCCAAGCACCGGGACGCCTCCGGCCGGGCGACCGTGGACGGCGCGGAGCTGGCCGCCCTGGCCCGGGAGCAGGCTGCCCTGCCCCAGGATCCCACCGGGATCGGCAGCTCGGCCCGCAACCGCTTCGTGGGGATCGTGACCGATGTCCGGCTGGACGCGGTGATGGCCCAGGTGGAGCTGCAGTGCGGTCCGCACCGGGTGGTGTCCTTGATGAGTGCCGAAGCCGTGCGGGACCTCGGCATCGAACCGGGGTCGGTGGCGGTGGCCTCGGTCAAGGCGACCATGGTCGCCGTTGAGACGCCGTCGGGGACGAGCTGAGGTGCGCCGCTGGCAGCGCCTGGCCGGCCCGGCGGCGGCCGCGGCCTGCGTCCTCGCCGGCAGCGCGTGCGCGGCGCCGGGGCCGTCGGGAGCGGGCGCGGCGGGCCGGTCGGACGGTTCCGGGCCCGAGGGCACGGTGACCGTTTTCGCGGCGGCGTCGTTGCACTCCGTCTTCTCCGGGCTGGCCGACGAGTTCGAGGCCGGCCACCCCGGGGTGGAGGTGCGCCTGAACAGCGGGGGTTCTTCGGACCTCGCCGCCCAGATCCTGGCAGGGGCCCCGGCGGACGTTTTCGCGGCGGCCGACCAGGCGACCATGGACCTGGTTGGCGGCCACGGACTGAACGAGGGCCCGCCGGCGGTCTTTGCCACCAACGTGCTGCAGATCGCGGTGCCCGCCGCGAACCCCGCCGGCGTCTCGTCGCTGGACGACCTGGCCGAACCCGGGGTCAAAACCGTGCTGTGCGCACCCCAGGTTCCCTGCGGCGCCGCGGCCGCCGCCGTCCAGCGCGCCGCCGGCGTGCACATCCCGGCGGTCAGCGAAGAGCAGTCGGTCACCGACGTCCTGGGCAAGGTGCTCTCCGGCCAGGCCGACGCCGGCCTGGTGTATGCGACGGACGTGCAGGGCGCCGGAGGCAAGGCCCGCGGCATCTCCATCCCCGAAGCCGGGCAGGCGGTCAACGCCTACCCGATCGTCGGCCTGAAGGGGGCGGACAACCCGGCGGCAGCCGAGGCCTTCGTAGATCTCGTGACCGGGGACGCAGGCCGGAAGGCCCTGGCGGCGGCGGGATTCGGCCCGCCCTAAGCGCAGCGCGGCGCCCGGCCCCGGCCAGGGCGCCCGGATGGGATGCGGACAACCTTCGGAACGAACGGGAGAACATGACGACGACGACGGCGGTGCGCGCCCCGGTGCCCTACTGGGTGTATCCGCTGGCTGCGGCCGGCGCCGTCTTCGTCCTGCTGCCGCTGGCCGGGATGGCCGCGCGCGTGAACTGGCCGGAGTTCCCACGGCTCGTGACCTCCGAGCCGGCGCTGGCCGCGCTGGGACTGAGCCTGCGGACTGCCGCCGCCAGCACGGCCCTGTGCATCGTGCTGGGCGTCCCGATGGCGCTGGTGCTGGCGCGCAGCAGTTTCCCCGGCCAGCAGGTCGTCCGGTCGCTGGTGCTGTTGCCCCTGGTGCTGCCGCCCGTCGTCGGCGGCCTGGCCCTGCTGTATACGTTCGGCCGGCGCGGGCTGCTCGGCGGCACCTTCGAAATGATCGGCATAGAGATCGCGTTCTCCACCACGGCCGTGGTGCTCGCGCAGTCCTTCGTGGCGCTGCCGTTCCTCGTGTTGAGCCTGGAAGGTGCGCTGCGCACGGCGGGCACCAGGTATGAAACGGTTGCGGCGACGTTGGGCGCCAGGCCGTCCCGCGTCCTGCGCACGGTGACCCTGCCGCTGGTGCTGCCCGGGCTGCTCTCCGGGGCGGTGCTGTCCTTTGCCCGGTGCCTGGGCGAGTTCGGGGCCACCCTGACTTTTGCCGGAAGCCTGCAGGGAGTCACGCGCACGCTCCCGCTGGAGATCTACCTGCAGCGGGAAACCGATGCGGATGCCGCGGTGGCGCTGTCGCTCGTGTTGGTGGTGGTCGCCGTCGCGGTGGTGATGCTGGTCCACCGCAGGAGCGGCCCGGGCCGGGCGGCGGGTGTCCCATGAGCCTGGACCTGACCGCGCGGCTGCCGTCCCGCGGCTTCGAGGCGGACTTCAGCGTCGCGGACGGAGAAACCGTCGCCGTGCTCGGCCCGAACGGGGCCGGCAAGTCGACCCTGCTGGGTCTGGTTGCCGGGCTGCTCCGTCCCGCCTGGGGCCGGGCGGAACTGGACGGCAAGGTCCTGTTCAGCGCCGGGCAGCCACAGCCGGACCGCTGGGTGCCCGCCCATGCCCGCGGCGTCGGCCTGCTGGCGCAGGAACCGCTGTTGTTTCCGCATCTGCGCGTCGAGGCCAACGTTGCCTACGGGTTGCGCAGCCGGGGAGCTTCCCGGGCCGATGCCCGCAGGGCCGCCCGGCACTGGCTCGCGGAACTGGAAGCCTCCGGGCTGGCCGACCGTCGGCCGGGTGAGCTGTCCGGGGGCCAGGCGCAGCGCGTCGCGGTAGCCCGCGCGCTGGCGGCCGACCCCTCGCTGCTGCTGTTTGACGAGCCGATGTCCGCCCTGGATATCACGGCCGCCCCGGCCCTGCGCAGGCTGCTCCGCCGGGTGCTGGCGGGGCGGAGCGCCGTCATCGTCACCCACGAGCCGCTGGATGCCCTGCTGCTGGCCGACCGGGTGGTGGTCATGGACGGCGGGCGGATCGTCGAGCAGGGGCCGGTGCGCGAGGTGTTTGCCCGGCCGCGCAGTGCCTTCGCCGCCGGGATGACCGGCCTGAACTTCGTCACCGGCACCGCCACGGAGACCGGACTGGCCGGCGCCGACGGGACGCACTGGAGCGGGGAAGCCGAAGCCGGGCTGCGTCCCGGGGACCCCGCGGCGGCGGTGTTCCGTCCTGCCTCGGTGGCGCTGTTCCCCGACCTGCCGGCCGGCAGCCCGCGCAACGCCGTGGCGGCCACCGTGACCGAACTGGTGCCGCACGGCGGCCTGGTCACGGTCAGGGCCGGCGAGCTGGCCGCCGAGGTCACGCCCGCCGCGGTTTCCGACCTGTCGCTGGCGCCGGGGGAACGCGTGCACTTTGTGGTCAAGGCGGCCGAGGTGTCGATCTACCCGCGCTGACGTCCCCGTCCGGGGAAGCCCCGCGGGGCCGCCCAAGGCCGTCCCCTAGGATGGCAGCAGAACATGCACGCGCGGCACCCTTTCCGGCACCCGGCCGTCGGTTCCGCCTGCGACAAGGAGGGCCAGTGGCACAGAGCGTTGCCGGGCATTGCGCCGTCGTCGAGGAATTGCTCCGTCACGCCGCACGGGACTGCCTCGCCGGGAGCGAGACGGTGGCGCTGGCGTCGGCCCTCGGGCGGGTGCTGGCCGCCGACGTGGCCGCGCCGATGAGCCTGCCGCCCTTCGCGAACTCGCAGATGGACGGCTACGCGGTCCGCAGCGCGGAGACAACCGGCGGGGCGGGGTTCGCCGTGGCCCCGGCGATTCCCGCCGGCTATGCCGCCCCGGCGTTGCCGCCGAACGCGGCCGCGCCGATCATGACGGGGGCGATGCTGCCCGCGGGGGCGGACGCCGTCGTGCCGATCGAGGAAGCGGTGCCGGACTCTTTCCCGGCCGAGGGCGAGGGAGGCACGGTAACCCTGCCGGAAACCGAGGCCGGCCGGTTCGTCCGCGCCGCCGGCAGCGACATCGCCGCCGGCGACCTCGCGCTGGCGGCCGGAACGTTGCTGAAGGCGCCGCAGCTGGGCCTGCTCGCCGCGCTCGGCCTGGCCTCGGCCGACGTGCGGCCGCGGCTGCGGGTGCTGCTGCTGAGCACGGGCGACGAGGTGGTGGCCGCCGGCGCCCGGCTGCGGGCCGGGCAGATCTACGATGCCAACAACACCCTGCTGGCGGCCTCGCTGCGGGAGGCCGGCTGCGAGGTGGTCTCGAGCCGGATCCTGGCGGACTCCGCGCCCGGGTTCCGCCGCCGGCTCGACGACGACCTGCGCCGCCACGGCGCCGACCTGGTGCTGACCTCCGGCGGAATCTCCAAGGGGGCCTTCGAAGTGGTCCGGCAGGCGCTCGAGCCCGAAGGGGTGGCCTTCGCCTCGGTGGCTATGCAGCCGGGCGGGCCGCAAGGCGCCGGCCGGATCGGCGAGGCGGTGTTCTTGGCGTTCCCGGGCAACCCGGTCAGCTGCCTGGTCTCGTTCGAGATGTTCCTGCGGCCGGCGCTGACGGCCGTGCTGGGAGCCCCCGCTCCGCGGGCGGTGCTGCGCGCCCCGCTGGCGGAAGCCGCGGAGTCACCGGCCGGCAAACACCAGGTGCGGCGCGGCCGCTACGACGGCGGACGGGTGCAACTGGTCGGCGGAGCGGGGTCCCACCTGGTGCACGCGCTGGCGCAGTCCAACGCGCTGGTCCACCTGCCCGTGGGGATGGAACGCGCCGAAGCCGGCCAGGACGTGGAAATATGGCTGCTATGAGTGAAGCAGAACGCCTGACCCACGTCCGCGAGGACGGCACGGCGCACATGGTCGATGTCAGCGGCAAGGACGAAACCACCCGGGAAGCCACGGCGCAGGCCGTGCTGATCACCCGCCCCGACGTGGTGGAACTCCTGGCCGCCGGTTCGCTGCCCAAGGGCGACGCGTTGGCCGTCAGCCGGGTCGCCGGGATCATGGCGGCCAAGCAGACGCCGCAGCTGATCCCGCTGTGCCACCCGCTGCCGATCAGCAAGGTCACGGTCGACTTTTTCCCGACCGCGGAATCCGTGCGGATCGAGGCGACGGTGAAGACCCGCTCGGTCACCGGCGTGGAAATGGAGGCGCTGACCTCCGCCTCGGTGGCGGCACTGAGCCTGTACGACATGGTCAAGGCCGTGGACAAGCACGCGGTCATCTCCGACATCAAGGTGCTGGCAAAATCCGGAGGCAAGAGCGGGGACTGGGCGCTGTGAGCGCCAGGACCGCCGGCATCATCGTCGCCTCCACCCGCGCCGCGGCCGGTGCCTACGAGGACGAATGCGCCCCCTTGATCTCCGAGTGGCTGGCCGGACACGGGCTGGCCGCCGGCGTCCCCCAGATCGTCGCCGACGGCGAACCCGTCCGCCAGGCGCTGCGGAAGATGCTCGCCGCCGGGCCCCGGGTGATCGTCACCAGCGGAGGCACCGGGCTGGCCGCCGACGACCGCACCCCGGAAATCACCGCCGTCGCGCTGGAACGGGAATTGCCCGGGGTGATGGAAGCCATCCGCGCGTACGGGCGGACCAAGACCCCGCTGGCCGCGCTGAGCCGGGGCGTGGCCGGGACCGCCGGGTCCACCTTTGTGGTCAACCTGCCCGGCTCTCCCGGGGGAGTGCGCGACGGCCTGGCCGCCCTGGATCCGCTGATCGGGCACATCTGCGCGCAGTTGGAAGGCGACACCGACGCAGGCCATGCCGGCTGACGCGCTCCGCGCCGGTCAACGCCGGCCAAGGGATACTGGAAGCATGCAGCCGATGAGAGGACAACCATGACCAGCACGGTGCTGTACGCCGCGGTAACCGGCGAGGCGATCGACGCGGGCGAAGCTACCGCCGCGGTGGGCTCCGCCGAGTGCGGCGCCGTGGTCAGCTTCAGCGGCGTGGTCCGCAACCACGACGGCGGCCAGGCCGTGGCCGCGCTGTCCTACTCCGCCCACCCCAGCGCCCAGCGCGTGATCGCCGAGGTCGCGGGGCGCATCGCCGCGGACCACGACGGCGTGCGCATCTGGGTGGCACACCGCACCGGCCCGCTGGCGATCGGCGACCCGGCCCTGGTCGCCGCCGTCGCGTCGGCGCACCGCGCCGAAGCCTTCGCGGCCTGCTCGGAGCTGGTGGACCGGATCAAGGAAGAGGTGCCGGTCTGGAAGGAACAGCACTTCGCCGACGGCAGCACCGAATGGGTCGGCATCGGCCAGTAGCGATACGCTGGAGGGCATGACTGAGCAACTTGCGGTGGCCGTGCTGGGCGCCGGCGGACGGATGGGCAGCGAGGCCGTCGCGGCCATCCAGAGCGCCCCTGACCTGGACCTGGTGGCCGCGCTGAAGCGTGGCGACGCGCTGGAAGAGCTGGTGGCCGCGGGGACGCAGGTCGTGGTCGACCTGACCACCCCGGACAACACCGAGGCCAACGTCCGCTTCGCCGTCGAGCACGGCATGCACGCGGTGGTCGGCACCACCGGCTGGGACCAGGCCAGGCGCGACTCGCTGGCGGAACTGCTGGAACAGCATCCCGGAACGGGCGTGCTGATCGCCCCCAACTTCGCGCTCGGTTCCGTGCTGGCCTCGGCCTTCGCCGCCACCGCCGCCAAGTACTTCGAATCGGTGGAGATCATCGAACTGCACCACCCGGACAAGGTGGACGCGCCCTCCGGCACCGCGGTCCGCACGGCGCAGCTGGTGGCCGCCGCCCGCATGGACGCCGGCGTTCCCGCCGGCCCCGACGCCACCACCACGACGCTGGACGGGGCCCGCGGCGCCGACGTGGAAGGCGTGCGCGTGCACAGCGTGAGGCTGCGCGGCCTGGTGGCGCACCAGGAGGTGCTGCTCGGCGGGCCGGGCGAACAACTGACCATCCGGCACGATTCCTTCGACCGCGCCTCCTTCATGCCCGGCGTCCTGCTGGGCGTCCGGACCGTCGCCGGGCGGCCCGGACTGACCTACGGACTCGACGGGTACCTGGAACTTTCATGAGCAACGCCGAACACACGGGCCCCGCAGCGGACGGCGGCAACGGCCGCATCGGCTGGTATGCCCGGCACGGAGCCAAGATCTGGGTCGGCGTGATTATCGTGCTGCTGGTGGGCTACCTGGGAGCCACGCTGCAGCGGGCCTGGCTGATGCTCAGCGAACCCGACCCCGTAGCCAAGGGCTTGGGCATTGCGCTGGTGGTCCTGCCGATCATCGGGGCCTGGGCGCTCAGCCGGGAATTGCTGTTCGGCGCGCGGATGTCCAGGCTGGCCCGGACCCTGGAAGCCGAAGGCGGGCTGCCCGTGGACGACCTGCCGCGCACGCCGGGCGGGCGCATCGTGCGGGAGGCGGCCGACCGGGAGTTCCTGGTGTACCAGGCCGAGGCCGAAGCTGCGCCGGAGGACTGGCGCAGCTGGTTCCGCCTCTCGTGCGCCTATGACGCCGCGGGGGACCGCAAGCGTGCCCGCGAGTCGATGCGCCACGCCATCAGCCTCAGCCGCTCCTAGACCGCTCAGCGGCCACGGCTGCCCGCCGGCCGCAGCGCCTCCCGGGTCAGCCGGGCCGCGGTCGAGGTCACCAGCTCGAACGGTCCCCGCCACCCCAGGGCGAGGAAGGCCATACCCACCGCCACCGCTGCCGCTGCCTGCCACAGATAGGTCGGAAGTTCGGGAGCAGCCGGCGGCAACGCGCTGAGCACCCAGACGTGGGCAGAATAGAGCGTCAGCGTCATGGCCCCGGCGCCCGCCAGCGGCAGCAGCAGCCACGGCAGCCGGGACGTCAGCAGCAGGCACACCGCCAGGACCACGGCCGACGTGCCCACCGTGTGCAGCAGGTCAAAGGTCGTACCGGCATGCGGCGACGAGCCGCCCAGCCACCACCACGAGCCGCGCTGCTCGATCCAGCTCATGTTCACCGGGTACACGAGATCGAAGTCCGGCCGCCGTGCCGCCTCGGTCGCCGCGACCTCCGCGTATCCGCCGAGCCGCTCCATCAGGAACCAGGAACCGGCCTTGGCCGCCACGGCCAGCACCGCGCCGGCAGCCAGCAGCCCCAGTTGCACGCCGGTGCGCTGCAGCTCCAGCCGCCCGATCAGCAGGCCCGCCAGCAGATACCCCAGCCACTGCACCACGGGATAGTAGCCGGTGAGGAAAACATCGCTGAGCAGCGTGGCCGGCGTCAGCAGGTCGTAGACCATGGGGTTGTGGCCCAGCTCGGCCGGCTGCACCGCCGCTTCCGCCCAGGGCCGCAGCACGTGGGCCAGCACCGGCGAGACGACGATCCAGCCGGCCGCCCACAGCGCCAGCACACCGCGGCTCAGCTGCAGGAACGGCAGCGCACACAGGAACAGCACGCCGTAATGGATCAGGATCACCGCGACGTTGACTTCCAGCGCGCCCAGCATCATGCCGACCGTGGCAATGAGCAGCGCACGCACGGCAATGCCCCCGCGGTCCGCGGCCAGGCTCCCGCCCCGGTGGCCGCGGCTGCCGCCGGTGAGCAGCGCCAGCCCGACCCCGGCCAGGACCGCGAACAGCGCCGAGGAGCGCCCGGAGAGGACCAGGCCCACGAAGTTCGGCTGCGGGTCCGTGCCGGCGGTCCACGGCGCAAAGATGTGGGTCGCCATCATGCCCAGCAAGGCGATGCCGCGGGCGGCATCAATCCCGGCGATCCGCGGGCGGGTGGAACCTGGGCGCATGCACCGATAATCTCACAGCGGGCGTGGAGGCGGCTGTGAGACCGGCGGCCGGCACGCGATACCGTGAGGGAATGAACAGGTTGGAGAACGCGGCTGCCGCACCCCTGGAGCGGCCATGATGGGATTTGCCGTCAACGGGGAGGACGGCGTGCGGCTGGCCTTCGAGGACACCGGCACCGGGGAGCCACTGCTGCTGGTCCATGGAACCGCCCTGTCCAAGGCCACCTGGCGGGGGCTGGGCTACCAGCGTGCCCTCAAGCCGCGGCACCGGGTGATTTCGCTGGACATGCGCGGGCACGGCCGCAGCGACAAGCCACACGACGTGGGCGCCTACACGATGGAGCGTTTCATGGGCGACGTCGAAGCGGTGCTGGACGCCTGCGGGCTGGAGAGCGTGAACTACTTCGGCTATTCCTTCGGCGCGCGGGTAGGACTCGCGATGGCGGTGTACCGGCGGCAGCGCCTGCGCTCGCTGACCATGCTGGGCGGAACCCACCGGAGCATGGCCGGCCAGGTCGGCAAGCTCTTCTTCCCCGACTACCTGGACGCGCTTGAGACGGGCGGGATGGAAGAGTTCCTCCGCCGCTGGAACGAGCGCCGCGCCGTGCCGGTGGACGCGGCCACCCGGCAGGCCTTTTTGGCCAACGACCCGGCGGCGCTTGCCGCCTACTTCCGCGCCGGCGAAGAGCTGCCCGGCCTCGATCCCCGCCAGGTCCAGCGCATCCGCTTACCCGTCCTGCTGATTGCCGGCAGCGAGGACCACCCGCGCGCCGCGGAGTCGCGCCAGGCCGCGGCCTTGCTGCAGGACGGACACTTTGCCGAGCTGCCGGGCCTGGACCACGCCGGCTGCCTCGCCGCCCAGGACGAAGTGACCGCCTTGCTGACCGGTTTCCTGGGCCGCCTCCCCGCGCCCCGCTGACATGCCCGCCTGCTCCGGCCGCCGGGGCCCGGGCGCAACGGCGGCGGGAGCCGCGGCACGTGACGTGAAGCTCTGTGTCGCGCCTTGTACGCCATTGCCGATAGGACCCGCGGACACGGTAACGTTTTCCCTATGGTTGAGTCTGACGTTCGTGAGTATCCCTTTGGCACCATGGTCACCGCAATGGTCACCCCCTTCACCGAGGAGGGCGAGGTCGACTACGGGAAGGCAGCGGAACTGGCGGACAAGCTGGTCCAGGACGGATGCGACGGGCTCGTCGTCACCGGCACCACCGGCGAGACCTCGACGCTCACCGACGACGAGAACGAGGGCATGTTCCGGGCCGTCGTCGAGGCTGTGGGGGGACGGGCCAAGGTCATTGCCGGGTCCACCACCAACGACACCCGCCACTCGGTCAGTCTCTCCCGGCGCGCCGCCAGCGCCGGCGTGGACGGACTGCTCATCACCGCCCCCTACTACAACAAGCCGAGCCAGGCCGGCGTGCAGGCCCACATCGAGACCATCGCTTCGGCCATCGGCCTGCCCGTCATGGTCTATGACATCCCCGGCCGCGCCGGCATCAACATCGAGACCGAAACCCTGATCCGGCTGGCCGAGCATCCGCTCGTCGTCGCGCTCAAGGACGCCAAGGCGGACTACGCCGCGACCACCCGCGTCCTGGCCGCCACGGACCTCGACGTCTACGCGGGCGACGACGGCCTGACCCTGCCGCTGATGGCGGCCGGCGCGGTCGGCGTGGTCAGCGTGACCGCGCACGTGGCCACCCGCCAGTTCCGGGAGCTCGTCGATGCGGCACTGGCGGGGGACTTCGCCACCGCACGCCGGCTGCACTTCGAACTGGACCCGATCATCCGGGCGGTGATGACACACATCCAGGGCGCGGTCGCCGCCAAGCAGATTTTGAAGTGGCAGGGCGTTCTGCCCAATTCGGTGGTCCGGCTCCCGCTGGTGGAACCGACCGAGGCCGAGCTCGCGCCGGTCCGCGCCGACCTGGCCGAGGCCGGCCTGGCGCTGGGGGTCTGACCGCCCGATGAGCGAGTCCACCATCACCCAGTTGCGCACGCCGCCGCTGCTTGAACCGGGGACGCTCCGGATCGTTCCGCTCGGCGGGCTCGGGGAAATCGGCCGCAACATGGCGGTCTTCGAGATCGACTCCAGGCTGCTGGTGGTTGACTGCGGCGTGCTGTTCCCGGAAGAGCACCAGCCGGGGGTGGACCTGATCCTGCCGGACTTCTCGTACATAGAGGACCGGCTCGACGACGTCGTCGGGGTGGTCCTGACCCACGGGCACGAAGACCACATCGGCGCCGTCCCGTACCTGCTGCGGATGCGGCAGGACATCCCGCTGATCGGTTCCCAGCTGACCCTGGCCCTGGTCGAGGCGAAGCTGGCCGAGCACCGGATCAAACCGCAGACCCTCACCGTCGCGGAGGGCCAGATCGAGCAGTTCGGTCCCTTCGAATGCGAATTCGTGGCGGTCAACCACTCGATCCCGGACGCCTTGGCGGTCTTCATCCGCACCGCGGCCGGCACCGTGCTGCACACCGGCGACTTCAAGATGGACCAGTTGCCGCTGGACGGACGCATCACGGACCTGCGCGCGTTCGCCCGGCTGGGGGAGGAGGGCGTGGATCTCTTCATGGCCGACTCCACGAACGCCGACGTCCCCGGCTTCACCACGGCCGAGAAGGAAATCGGCCCCGTGCTGGAGCGCCTGTTCGGCCAGGTGCAAAAACGCATCATCGTCGCCTCCTTCGCGTCCCACGTGCACCGCGTGCAGCAGGTGCTCGACGCCGCCGCGGCCCACGGCCGGCATGTGGCGTTCGTCGGCCGCTCCATGGTGCGGAACATGGGCATCGCCGCCAAACTGGGCTACCTGAACGTTCCCGAGGGCATCCTCGTGGACCTGAAAAACGTGGAGGACTTCCCGGACGACCGGATCGTGCTGATGTCCACCGGGTCGCAAGGCGAGCCGATGGCGGCGCTGTCGCGGATGGCCAACGGCGACCACCGTGTGCAGGTCGGCGCGGGGGACACGGTGATCCTGGCGTCGTCGTTGATCCCGGGCAACGAGAACGCCGTCTTCCGGGTGATCAACGGCCTGCTCAAGCTTGGCGCCGACGTCATCCACAAGGGCAACGCCAAGGTCCATGTGTCCGGCCACGCCGCGGCCGGGGAACTGCTGTACTGCTACAACATCCTGCGGCCCAAAAACGCCCTCCCGGTGCACGGCGAGACCCGCCACCTGATTGCAAACGGGCGGCTGGCCGAGCAAACCGGCGTGCCCGCCGGGAACGTGCTGCTCGCGGACGACGGATCGGTGATCGACCTGAAGGACGGCACGGCCCGGATTGTCGGCCAGATCGAATGCGGCTACGTGTATGTGGACGGATCCAGCATCGGTGAAATCACCGACGCCGACCTCAAGGACCGCCGGATCCTGGGCGAGGAGGGCTTCATCTCCGTCATCACCGTGGTCAACCGCAGCACCGGCCAGATCGTCTCCGGTCCCGAAATCCATGCGCGCGGGTTCGCCGAGGACGATTCGGTGTTCGACGACATCAAACCCAGGATCATCGCCGCCCTCGAAGAAGCCGTGGTCACCAACATGGACCACACGACCTACCAGCTGCAGCAGGTCGTGCGCCGGGTGATCGGCACGTGGGTGAACAAACGGCACCGCCGCCGGCCGATGATCGTTCCCGTGGTCCTGGAGGCCTGATCCCGCACCCGGCGCAGCCGATCCGCCGGAGCCAAATCCCGCGGATCACGCCGGGCAGCCGGTAACCTAGCCACTATGGCGACTCGTACTTCCCCTGCCCGAAAAGGCACCCAGCAGTCGCGCGGTAAGGCTACAGGCACCACTGCGCGCTCCTCCTCGGGGCGTTCCAGCAAGACCAAGGTGCTCGAGGTGCAGCCCCAGGAAGAGCAACTGCCGCTGCTGGCCCGGCTGATCCAGGGGCTGTGGATGGCCGTGGCGCGTCCGGTGGCCGCGGGCGTCCGGAAGCTGGGCCCCGATGTGCGGCCCGACCCCGCACTGCGCCGCGACGGCACCGGCTTCTTCCTGCTGCTGCTGGCCGGCTGCGTGGCCACCGTCGAGTGGTGGGCGCTCGACGGCTGGTTCGGAGACGCCGTGCACGCCATGGCCGGCGGGACCTTCGGCTGGATGGCGCTGGTGCTGCCCGTGCTGCTGGTGATCATGGCCGTGCGCCTGATGCGCTGCCCGGAGGACTCTCCCGCCAACAGCCGCATCTCCATCGGCCTTATCCTGGCGCTGGCGTCCGGTTCCGGGCTGGCCCACGTGATCGGCGGCCAGCCCGCCCTCGCCGACGGCTTCGATGCCTTGTGGGCGGCCGGCGGCATGGCCGGGTTCCTGCTTGCCGCGCCGCTGGCAGCGGTCAACACCTGGCTGGCGGTGGCCTTCTACGCACTGCTGGCCTTCACCAGCATCCTGATCGTGACCGCCACGCCGTTCCGCCACATACCCATGCGCCTGCGGATGCTCTACGAACACCTGATGGGCCAGGACCCGTCGGCAGAAGCCGGGTACCGGCCGGCCGCCGACGGGCATGACCAGAGCTACCTCTACGCCGACGACGCCCCGGCCAAGGAACCCAAGCCGCGGCGCAAGCTCTTCGGCAAGCGCAAGGCCGAAGAGACCGACGGCGGCGAGGACGAGGGTTTCTTCTTCGACGAGGCGTTCGAAACACCGGTGATCGAGGCCGGGGAGCCGGAGGAAGAAGCCGGAACGGAGCAGGCGGCACCGGCCGTGCCGCCGGGAGTGCGCAGGCCCACCCAGGCCGAGCTCGCCGTCGAAAAAATCAAGCGCAACCAGGGGCTGGTACCCGAAGGCGCCACCGAGGCGCTGCCGGTGCTGCCTGCCGCCGCGCCGGCGGCCGCGGCCCCCATCGTCCCGTCCACCCCGGTCCAGCCGCAGCCGCCGACCACCCCGATCCCGCAGCGCACCGAGCAGTTGCAGCTGGCCGGCGACGTCGCCTACACGCTGCCGCCCTCGGATTTCCTCCCCCCGGGACCGCCCTCGAAGGAACGCTCGGAGGCCAACGACGCCGTCGTCAAGGCGTTGACCGAGACGCTGGACCAGTTCAAGGTGGACGCGAAGGTCACCGGCTTCTCCCGCGGTCCGACGGTGACCCGCTACGAAATCGAGCTGGCGCCGGGCACCAAGGTCGAACGTGTCACCGCGCTGTCCAAGAACATCTCCTACGCCGTGGCCAGCTCGGACGTGCGCATCCTCTCGCCGATCCCCGGCAAATCGGCCATCGGCATCGAGATCCCGAATACCGACCGCGAAACGGTCTCCCTGGGCGACGTGCTCAGGTCCAACAACGCCCGCAAGACCGAGCACCCGATGGTCATGGGCGTGGGCAAGGACGTGGAGGGCGGCTTCGTGCTGGCCAACCTGGCCAAGATGCCGCACCTGCTCGTCGCCGGCGCTACCGGCGCGGGCAAGTCTTCGTTCGTGAACTCGATGATCACCTCGATCCTGATGCGCTCGACGCCGGACGAGGTGCGGATGGTCATGGTGGACCCCAAGCGCGTGGAACTGACCGCGTACGAGGGCGTGCCGCATCTGATCACGCCGATCATCACCAATCCGAAGAAGGCGGCCGAGGCGCTGCAGTGGGTGGTCCGGGAGATGGACACCCGCTACGACGACCTCGCCAACTTCGGCTACAAGCACATCGATGATTTCAACAAGGCCGTGCGCAACGGGAAGGTTGTGCCGCCGGCCGGGTCCAAGCGCGTGATCAAGCCCTACCCCTATCTGCTGGTGATCGTGGACGAGCTCGCCGACCTGATGATGGTCGCCCCGCGGGACGTCGAGGACTCCATCGTCCGCATCACGCAGCTCGCCCGCGCCGCCGGCATCCACCTGGTGCTGGCCACGCAGCGGCCGTCGGTGGACGTGGTGACCGGCCTGATCAAGGCCAACGTGCCGTCACGGATGGCGTTCGCCACCTCGTCGGTGACCGACTCCCGCGTGGTGCTCGACCAGCCCGGCGCGGAGAAGCTCATCGGCCAGGGCGACGCCTTGTTCCTGCCGATGGGCGCCAACAAGCCCATCCGCGTCCAGGGCGCCTGGGTCTCCGAATCGGAAATTCACAAGGTCGTGGAACACGTCAAGGGACAGCTGCAGGCCGTCTACCGGGACGACGTCGCCGTCGAGGCGCCGAAGAAGCAGATCGACGACGACATCGGTGACGACCTGGACGTGTTGCTGCAGGCGACCGAACTCGTGGTCACCACGCAGTTCGGCTCGACGTCGATGCTGCAGCGGAAGCTGCGCGTGGGCTTCGCCAAGGCCGGCCGCCTGATGGACCTGCTGGAGTCCAGGGGCGTGGTCGGCCCGTCCGAGGGCTCGAAGGCACGCGACGTGCTGGTCAAGCCGGACGACCTGGCCGCGACGCTTGCCGCCATCCGTGGCGATGAGCCGCCGGCGGCCGCCCCGGCCGCGGCCGGCGAGGCCGATCCGCTGACGGAGGCGCTGGCGGAGAACGCCAACGCGAACCACGGCTTCGAGGGCCCGCGTGACTTGGTCGCCGAAGACCTGGCCTCCCGGCCGCAGGCGGAGGACTACTACGACGACGACGATTCAGGATCCGAGGACGCCTGGAGCCTGACCGGGCGCTGAGGCGGGCGCCGCATGCCCGCCGGCGGCGGCCGAAGGGCCACGGCGGGCGGGTAGCCTTGAAACCGTGACTGATTCAGTGTCCCGCCCCGTGCCCCTGCTCAATATCGCCAACGTCCTCACCACCGTGCGGATCCTGCTGGTCCCGTTTTTCATCTGGTTCCTGCTGGCCGACGCCGGAGCAGGGCAGGTGTTTCGCTGGCTGGCCGTGGCGGTGTTTGCCGTCGCGATCTACACCGACAAGCTTGACGGCGACCTGGCGCGGTCCCGGGGCCTGATCACCAACTTCGGCAAGATAGCCGACCCGATCGCCGACAAACTCCTGATCGGTGCGGCCCTGATCCTCCTGTCGGTGCTGGGCGACCTGCCGTGGTGGATCACCGTCGTCATCCTGGTCCGGGAGCTGGGCATCACCCTGCTGCGTTTCGTTGTCATCCGCTACGGCGTCATGCCGGCCTCGCGCGGCGGCAAGTTGAAGACCGTGCTGCAAACCCTGGCGATCTTCCTGTACCTCCTGCCGCTGGAGGCGTGGCTCGGATCCTGGGCCGTCTGGGTCGCCTTTGCCGTCATGGCGGTCGCCGTCGTCGTCACCGTCGCAACAGGCATCGACTACGTGGTCAAGGCAGTGGCGCTGCGCCGTGCCGCCCTCGCGAAGCCGCAGGGCCGGCTGTGAGCACGCCCGCCTCGGTGGTCGTAGGGGCCGCCATCGCCCGGAAGGTGACCTTGGCCACGGCCGAATCACTGACGGCGGGAATGGTGGCTGCGGAACTGGCCACCGTTCCGGGAGCTTCGGGCGCGCTCCGCGGCGGCGTGGTGTCCTACCAGAGCCGGATCAAGACGGCGGTGCTCGGCGTCGACGCGAACCTGCTCGAGCGCGAGGGCGCGGTCACGGAAGCGGTCGCCTGCCAGATGGCCGACGGCGCCAGGCGCGTGTTGCAGGCCGACATCGCGGTATCCACGACCGGGGTGGCGGGACCGGAACCGCACGGGGGACGGGACGTGGGAACCGTGTGGATCGGCGTGGCCTCTCCGAAAGGCACGCGCGCCGTCGGATACCGTTTCGAGGGGGACCGCGCCCGCATCCGGCGGCTGGCGTGTGACGCGGCCATCGAGCAACTGGGCCTCGCGATGGCCGCGATTCCCGGTCCCGCCGGCACCGGAGATTCGGGCCCGGGAACAAAAACTTTGATTCAGTAGTTATCAAAGGGTGTCAGCAACTGTTACGTTGTTGGCCTAGGCTTGGAAGACAGCGGCGCGAGCCGCATACCTCATGAGGGAGCAAGGCGATACAGATGGTAAAGCAGCCCGTGTCCGTAAACGGTGTAGTCCGTTGGCGTGATGTGGGATTGGCCGAAGAACCGCGCACGGAGCAGAAGGAGCGCAAGATGGTGGTGCTACGACACGAGATTGGCGACGTCCTCCGCGATGTCCGGCAGCGTCAGGGACGCACCCTTCGAGAAGTGTCGCACAGCGCCCGCGTCTCCCTCGGATACCTGAGCGAAGTTGAACGCGGCCAGAAGGAAGCATCGTCGGAACTCCTGTCCTCGATCTGCTCGGCCCTGGACGTTCCCCTGTCGCACATGCTCCGCGAAGTCAGCGACCGGGTCGCGGACGCCGAGGGCGTCGTCATTCCCGACACCGTTCCTCAGGAACTGTCCCGGGAATTTGTCGGGGCCATTCCCGACGAGCTGCCGGACGAGCTGCGCGGACTGGCTTCCGCCCGCTACTGACCCGAAAACCTGAACCGGCCGGTTCCGCCCCGTGGCGGACCGGCCGGTTTTTGTTGTGCCCGCCGATGCCACGCCGCGCCTCTCGTCCCGGAGGTTGTGCCGCTAGTGGACGGGCGGCTCGTTGGCGTACGAAGCGTTCAGCCGGTCCAGCAGTTGTCCCAGCGTGGACAGGTCCTCGACGGACCAGTCGCCAAGCCGCTCGTGGAAGGCGATTTTGCGGGCGGCCTGTGCCTCGGCCAGCTTTTCCAGCCCGGCCGGAGTCAAGGTGATGGATTGGGCCCGTCCGTCCAGTGGATCAGCCTCCTTGCCAACCAGTCCCAACTGCTCCAGCATGGCGATCTGGCGGCTGACGGAGGGTTTGCCCACCCCGATGGCGGCCGCCAGGTCGGTCAGGCGCATGGAGCGCTCCCGCTGCAGGATCAACAGCAGTCCGTAAGCGGCAGGTTCCATGTCCGGGTGGACGTTTCGTGCCACCCGGTGCGAATTCGCCCTGGCCCGGCGCCAGAGCAGGCTCAGCTGCCGTTCCAGTGCTTCGATGGCCGCATCGAACCCTGCATCTGCGCTGCCTGTGGCGTGGTCTGTCATGGGCTCATTGTAATGAGCAGCATGCACACGCAGGGCAACGGCGGCCTGACGCGCCGTACCCTTATTCCGACGGCGCCGAATCTCCGTCCGGCCGGTTGAGGCCGGACGGACACGTGAGAAGATGGACGCGTGCGAACCAGTGACTTCTGGCGGTTGATGGACGATGAATTCGGTCCCGCATACTCGCATGTCCTGGCTGCCGACCTGGTGCTGGGTCAGCTCGGGGGCCGTACCGCGGCCGAAGCGCTGGCCGCGGGAATCCCGCCCAAAACCGTGTGGCTGGCCCTCTGCGATGTCCAGGACGTTCCGCCCGAGAGGCGATGGGGCAAGGACCGCGAGCCGCGCGGCTGAACAGACACGCCGCGCCCAATGCCGATATGTTCGAAAGTGTGTTCGGATCCCGCTAAGCTTCTACACAGACCCCCGAGTGGACGGATCATCCACACGCTCCGCTGCCGATCCCATTTTGTCCCAACCGGCGGTTACGGTCGGAAGACGTCAAGACAAAAAATGGCCCGAGGGCCGCAAGAGACTGAGGTGAACAATGGCCGCACCAGCTGACCGCGAGAAGGCACTGGAAGCTGCGCTGGCGCAGATCGACAAGCAGTTCGGCAAGGGGTCGGTGATGCGGCTCGGCGACGACACGCGCGCCCCGATCGAAACGATCTCCACCAGCTCGATCGCCTTGGACGCTGCCCTGGGCATCGGCGGCCTGCCGCGCGGCCGCGTGGTCGAGATCTACGGTCCTGAATCTTCCGGCAAGACCACCGTGGCGCTTCACGCCGTGGCCAGCGCCCAGCGCAACGGCGGCATCGCAGCCTTCATCGACGCCGAGCACGCGCTGGACCCGGAATACGCCAAGAAACTCGGGGTGGACACCGACGCCCTGCTGGTGTCGCAGCCGGATACCGGTGAGCAGGCCCTGGAAATCATGGACATGCTGATCGGCTCCGGCTCCCTCGACATCATCGTGATCGACTCCGTCGCAGCCCTCGTGCCCCGCGCTGAGATCGAGGGCGAAATGGGTGACAGCCACGTGGGGCTCCAGGCCCGACTTATGAGCCAGGCCCTGCGAAAGATCACCGGGCGGCTCAACCAGTCCAAGACCACGGCCATCTTCATCAACCAGCTGCGCGAAAAGATCGGCGTGTTCTTCGGCAGCCCGGAGACCACCACCGGCGGTAAGGCGCTGAAGTTCTATGCCTCCGTGCGCATCGACGTGCGCCGCATCGAGACCCTGAAAGACGGCGCCAACCCGGTGGGCAACCGTACCCGCGCCAAGATCGTCAAGAACAAGATGGCTCCGCCCTTCAAGCAGGCCGAGTTCGACATCCTGTACGGTCATGGCATTTCCCGCGAGGGCGGCCTGATCGACATGGGCGTGGAACATTCGCTGGTCAAGAAGTCGGGCGCCTGGTTCACCTACGACGGCGACCAGCTGGGCCAAGGCAAGGAAAACGCCCGCAAGTTCCTCATCGACAACCCGGACCTGGCCGATGAGCTGGAGCGCAAAATCCGACAGAAGCTCGGGATCGACCCCGTTCCGGACAGCGGAGAAGAAGGCGGACCGAAGCTCAAGGCAGTCGACGGATTCTAGGTGGCCCGCAGGCATGGTCCGGCCGCCGGGCCAACGCCGGGCAGCCCGGCCGACCTGGCGCCCGAGGCGGATCCCCATGCGGTGGCACGCTCGATTGTGCTGGGCGCGCTGACACGGTCCCCGAAAAGCCGCGCGCAGCTGGCCGCAAAGCTGGCTGAGCGCGGCGTCCCGGACGACGTCGCCGAGGCGGTGCTCGACCGATTCGAAGAAGTCAATCTCATTGACGACGCCGGGTTCGCCGAAATGTGGGTGCGCAGCCGCTCCCAGACCCGTTCCTTGGCGCGCGCTGCCCTCAAGCGGGAACTCGCGGAGAAGGGTATCTCCGGCAACATCGCCGAGCAGGCACTTGACCAGCTTTCGCCCGACGATGAGCTGGAAGCCGCGCGGGGACTTGTTCGCCGCAAGATCCGTCCCGACTGGGAACTGAACGACAGGTCGGCCAGGGACAAGCATCTGCGGCGCTTGGTTTCGATGCTGGCACGGAAGGGCTATCCACCCTCGCTGGCCTACCGGGTCGCCGACGAGGAACTCGGCACCGCCGCCAACCCGGAGTTCTAAACGGCTTCGTTATGCAATTGAGACTTTCCGGGGTTTGGTCGGTATCATTGTGCGACTGTGAGCCCATCGCAGAATCAACGACGAAAATCCACCCAGCTACGCAGGAGCAACCGCAGGCGGCGCCGCCTCCGGATCGCGGCGGGGCTGACTCTCGGCTCTGTGGCCGCCCTCGGCGCAACCGGGGCAGCGGGCGCCCTCCACAACGGCCATAGCCCGTCCGCAGCGGTGGGACTCATCGCAGCCCCGGTGAAGCAACTGATGGGCTGGAGCGACCCGGACGAGGGGCAGCGGCCGTTGGCGCGTGCGGCCCAGCGGCAGCAAACGGAGGAAGCGTCCACCGACGCAACCGCCCCGAAGGCCGACCGGGCGCCGGAGGCGCGCACGGAAGAAAAGGAAACTGCCGCCGCACGGGCGCCCGAAACCCCTGCAGCAGAGCCCGCGGAGAAGGAAGCCTCCGGCCCGACGGATCCGGGGCAACGCGGCGACGCCGGAGCGCAGGCGGGCGCGGCACGGGAGGGCGCGGCGACAGACCCAGCCGGTAAGGCAGCTGCCGGGCGCACGGCCGAAGAACAAACCGCACCGGGGGCAAGCGATCAGCAGGCCGCAGCCGGCGCGGCCGAAGAACAGGCACCGGCGGCCGGCGCGCCGGCAGACCAGGGCGGCTCCTCGGCTCCTGCCGAGGCGCCCGCGACCGGCCCGGAGCCAGCCGACGCCCGCACCGGAGCAGCAAGCCAGGCCCCCGGCTGGGGTGCCGGGGAATTGGCCTGCCTCGAAGAACTCTGGAACCAGGAGTCGGAAGGCAACGCCGGCGTTGAGAAATCGACCGACGGCGGATATGTTTTCCGGATCCGGCTCGACCGCGGCCTGGATTACATCGAGTCCCGGTACGGTTCGCCGTGCCTGGCCCTGGACTTCCAGCTGACCAATAACTGGTACTGATTTGCCGGCCGTGCGAATTGTGGCCGGTCCCGCCGCAGGCCGTACCCTTGTAAGGTGAGTTTGACTGCCCCAGCCCCGCCCATCGAGACGCAGCACGAAGCCCGCACCTACCAAGTGCGCACGTTCGGCTGCCAGATGAACGTACACGATTCCGAGCGGCTTGCCGGGCTCCTCGAGGCGGCCGGCATGGTCGAGTCCCAAGGCGGGCAGGCCGACGTCGTGGTGTTCAATACCTGTGCGGTGCGGGAGAACGCCGACAACAAGCTGTACGGCAACCTTGGCCAGCTCGCCCCCGTGAAGGAACGCAACCCCGGCATGCAGATCGCCGTCGGCGGCTGCCTGGCGCAGAAGGACCGGGAGACGATCCTCCGGAAGGCGCCCTGGGTCGACGTCGTGTTCGGCACCCACAACGTGGGTTCGCTTCCCGCCCTGCTGGAACGTGCCCGGCACAACAACGAGGCGCAGCTGGAAATCCTCGAGTCGCTCGATGTCTTCCCCTCGACGCTGCCCACCAAGCGCGACGCGGTGTACTCCGGGTGGGTTTCCATCTCGGTCGGCTGCAACAACACCTGCACGTTCTGCATCGTGCCCTCGCTGCGCGGCAAGGAACGCGACCGCCGGCCGGGGGACATCCTGGCGGAGGTCCAGGCCCTCGTCGACGACGGCGCCATCGAGGTCACGCTGCTGGGGCAGAACGTGAACTCCTACGGCGTGGAATTCGGCGACCGCGGCGCCTTCGCGAAGCTGCTGCGGGCCTGCGGCAGCATTGACGGCCTCGAGCGGGTCCGGTTCACCAGCCCGCACCCGGCGGCGTTCACCGATGACGTCATCGACGCCATGGCCGAAACACCCAACGTCATGCCGCAGCTGCACATGCCGCTGCAGTCCGGGTCGGACAAGGTCCTGAAGGACATGCGCCGGTCCTACCGGTCCACGAAATTCCTCGGCATCCTCGAGAAGGTCCGGGAACGGATTCCGCACGCGGCCATCTCCACCGACATCATCGTCGGATTTCCCGGGGAGACGGAGGAGGACTTCCAAGCCACGCTGGAGGTGGTGGAACGGGCCCGCTTCGCCAGTGCCTTCACCTTCCAGTACTCCAAGCGGCCCGGCACGCCGGCCGCGGAACTGCCGGACCAGCTGCCCAAGGCCGTGGTGCAGGAACGCTACGAGCGCCTGATTGCCCTGCAGGACCGGATTGCCGCCGAAGAGAACGCCAAACAACTGGGCAGCCGGCTCGAGGTCATGGTGACCGCGCAGCAGGGACGCAAGGCGGAAGCGACCCACCGGCTCTCCGGGCGGGCCCGGGATCAGCGGCTGGTGCACTTTTCCGTGCCCGCGGGCGCGCCGACGCCGCGGCCGGGCGATCTGGTCACGGTGACCGTCACCGAGGCGGCACCGTTCCACCTGATCGCCGACCCGGCATCCGAAGCGGACTACCAGCTGCGCCGCTCGCGCGCCGGGGACGCGTGGGACCGCTCCCAGGCGGATTCCTGTGCGGTACCGGCCGCCGCGGGCAAGCCCTCCCAGGTGTCGCTGGGCATGCCCGCGCTGCCGGGCCGAACCGCCTGACGGCGATGCCGGTCCACCCCCAAGCGCCGCGCGGCCCGGCGGTCATCGCCGTCGTCGGTCCCACCGGCTCCGGAAAATCGGATCTCGCCGTCGCGCTGGCCCGGCGGCTGGGCGGGGAAGTAATCAACGCCGACGCCATGCAGCTTTACCGCGGCATGGACATCGGCACGGCCAAAATCGATCCGGCCGAGCGGCAAGGCATCGAGCACCACTTGCTGGACATCCTCGACGTGACGGAAGAGGCGAGTGTCTCTGCCTACCAACACCAGGCCAGGGAAGCGATCGACGCCGTGCACGGGCGGGGGCGCCGGGCCATCCTCGTCGGTGGTTCCGGACTGTATGTACGGGCCGCCCTGGATGCGATCGAGTTTCCGGGTACCGATCCGGCCCTGCGCCGCGGCCTCGAAGAGGAGCTGGAAAGGCTCGGCCTCGCAGCGATGCGGGAGCGGTTGCGGCAGGTCGACCCGGTGTCCGCCGGGCGGCTGGCCGACGCCCGCCGGGTCATCCGGGCGCTGGAAGTGCGGCAACTGACCGGGCGTCCGTTCAGCTCCTACATGCCGGAGCGGGAGTATGTCCGCCCGACCGTTCAGATCGGCCTCCGGGTGGACCGCGAGCGGCTCAAGCACCGCCTGGCCGGCCGCGTCCATACGATGGTGGAACGCGGGCTGCTGGAGGAAGTCGCGGCACTGGACCGGCAGGGCCTGCGCCAGGGCCGGACTGCCTCGCGCGCGCTCGGCTACGCCCAGTTCCTGAAGGTGGTCGACGGTGAATGGACCCGGGACGAGGCCGCCGAGGACACCATCGCCGCCACCCGCAAGTTCGCCCGGCGCCAGCTGACCTGGTTCCGCGCCGATCCGAGGATTCACTGGCTGGACTGGGAGGATCCGCTGGCGGCGGACAAGGCGGCAGCGCTCATCGCTAAGCTTGAGCCGTGAACAACCCCATGCCTGATCATCTGTCGGCCCTCGCCGGGCTGCCCTTTGCCAAGGGACACGGCACCGGCAACGACTTTGTGCTCATTGCCGATCCCGACGGGGCCAAGCGCCTCGGGGCCGAGGCGGTCGCCGGCCTCTGCCACCGCCACCTCGGCATCGGCGCCGACGGGCTCATCCGTGCGGTCCGGTCCCGGCACCTTCCCGAGGGCCGCGAGCTGCTGGAGAGCGCGCCGGAGGCCGAGTGGTTCATGGACTACTACAACGCCGACGGCTCGACCTCGGAAATGTGCGGCAACGGGGTCCGCGTCTTCGTGCACTTTCTGCTGGCCGAAGGACTCGTCCAGCTGCCGGCCGGTGAGTCGCTGACCATCGGAACCCGGGCGGGAACCAAAACGGTCAGCCGGTCAGCCAACGGCTACGCCGTGGACATGGGGCCGTGGGAGTTCATCTACCCGGCGGAGGCTGCCGCCAGGGCGATGGATTCGACGGTCAGCGCAGGCGGCCTCCAGGTGCCGCGGCCGGCACTGTCGGTGAGTCTGGGGAACCCGCACACCGTGGTCGCCCTCGCCGGGCTCGAAGAACTGGCCGCCACCGAGTTGTTCCACGCGCCGGCGGTGGACCCGGTCCCGGAGAACGGAACGAATGTTGAATTTGTCGTGCCGGCGGAACCCCTCGTCGCCGACGGCGCCGGGCACATCAGCATGCGCGTGCACGAGCGCGGGGTAGGGGAGACCCAGTCCTGCGGGACCGGCGCCTGCGCTGCCGCCGCCGCCATCCGCTACTGGGCGGGTGCGGGCGCACCCGACGACTGGCAGGTCGGCGTGCCGGGCGGCGTTGTCCGGGTCCGGTTCATCCCTGCGGCCGACGGACGGGAACACGTGGAGCTGAGCGGCCCCGCCGTGCTCGTGTCCCGAGGCGTGGTGGCCTGACCGAAGCGGCTCAACCGGCCCGCCGCACGCAGAGCACCCGGAACGTCTTTGCGGTGCTTTCACGGCTGACCGCGTAGTCTGACGGCAGTTCGGCCGCGAGCCAGCGCTGCAGCGAGTCCGATCCCAGGTTCTTCTGGACGACCAGCCAGGCGGTGCCCCCCGGTGCGAGGCGGGGCAGCCACATCAGCAACAGTGCGTGAAGCTCGCTCTTGCCGATCCGAATCGGAGGATTGGACCAGATGGTGTGGAACTGCAGGGCCGGGTCAACGTCTTCCGGGCGGCAGGCACGGACGTTGGCCAGCCCCAGCGACGCGGCGTTGTCGTTGGTCAGGGCGATGCTGCGTTCATTGACATCTACGGCCAGCACCGTGGCACCGGGGGACTTCAGCCCCATGGTGAGCGCGAGCGGTCCCCACCCGCAGCCGACATCGAGCAGGTTGCCTTCCGGAGCAGGCGGCGGGACCTCGTCCAGAAGCACCGCCGTGCCCTTGTCGAGGCCGTCCGGGCTGAAGATGCCTCCGGCTGTTTGCAGCTGCCGCATGTGGCCATCCAGCTCGACGGTGAGGGTGCGGCGAACCTCGGGATTGCCTGGTTGCGCGCTGAAGTAGTGCTCTGTTCCCATAATCGGCCAGATTAGTGCGCCGACCGCGGAATCGGTATCTAGGCCCACCTAAGCAACGTCGGCTCTGATACCGTGGGAGGCATGAAAAACCTGTGATTGCGCCGTAACCTGCTGTCCCCGTTCGTAGCCGGACAGCGCGTGCCGATGGTTGAGGCCTTGACCTCCCCGGCCGCCGGGCAATCACCGTTCCCGAAGGCTCACTCGAGTCCCTTCTGATCCGGTGCCGCAGCCGCCGCAAGGGCTGCGGCGGCCCCCGGCACCCGCTGCTTGCCCTGCCGCCCGGCCGGGCGGCAGCCCCGCCTTTCCCGCCCGGCAGCGCCCGGGCCCATGCCAGGAGGACTTTTGGCGAATCATCCACAAACTGCATCTTCGGGCTCTGCCGGCCGCATCCCGGAGGACTACGATAAGACCACGGACATTTCGAAGGAGAGCATGACCACCAACCACCCCCAGCCGACACCGGAACCGGAAATGACGCCTGACGAAATCCAGGCGGTCATCGACCGTATCCTGGCCCGCGACACCGCCGCGCGCGGCAAACAGGGCGTCGGCGGCAGAGCCCAGGCACTCTCCGAACTTGATGCCGAGCATTCCGAATTCGACGGCGACCAGCAGGACCTCGCGGAACGCCGCGCCCTGCGGCGCGTAGCCGGCCTGTCCACCGAGCTTGAGGACGTCACCGAGGTTGAGTACCGGCAGCTGCGCCTGGAGCGCGTTGTCCTCGCCGGTCTCTGGACCGAAGGCACGGCCGACGACGCCGACAATTCCTTGCGGGAGCTGGCAGCGCTGGCCGAGACAGCCGGCTCCGAGGTGCTGGACGGTATTGTCCAGCGCCGGTTGAAGCCGGATCCGGGGACTTTCCTGGGCTCCGGCAAGGCCCAGGAACTGCGCGACATTGTGATGTCCACCGGCGCCGACACGGTCATTGTCGACGGCGAGCTTTCGCCGTCGCAGCGCCGCGGTTTGGAAGACATCGTGAAGGTCAAGGTCATTGACCGCACCGCGCTCATCCTGGATATTTTCGCTCAGCATGCCAAGAGCCGCGAAGGCAAGGCCCAGGTAGAGCTGGCCCAGCTTGAGTATCTGCTGCCCAGGCTCCGAGGCTGGGGCGAGTCCATGTCCCGGCAGGCCGGCGGCCGGGTGGGGGCGGCCGGCGGCGGCATTGGTTCCCGCGGGCCCGGTGAGACGAAGATCGAGCTGGACCGCCGGCGCATCCGTACCCGGATGGCGAAGCTGCGCCGGGAGATCACCGGCATGAAGCCCGCACGGGAAACCAAGCGCGCCAACCGCCGCCGCAATGCCGTGCCGTCGGTGGCAATCGCCGGCTACACCAATGCCGGCAAGTCGTCGCTGCTCAACCGCCTGACCGATGCGGGTGTGCTGGTCGAGAACGCGCTCTTCGCCACCTTGGATCCGACCGTCCGCCGGGCGGAAACACCGGACGGTATCGGTTACACGCTCGCCGACACGGTAGGTTTCGTCCGGTCGTTGCCGACGCAGCTGGTGGAAGCCTTCCGCTCCACCCTGGAGGAGGTTGCCGACGCCGACGTCATCCTGCACGTCGTCGACGTCTCGCATCCCGACCCGGAGGGCCAGATCGCCGCGGTGCGCGAGGTGCTGACCGAAATCGAAGCACGGCACATTCCGGAAATCGTCGTCTTGAACAAGGCCGATGCCGCCGATCCGTTCGTGGTCGAGCGACTGCGCCAGCGTGAACCGCGGCACGTCGTGGTCTCGGCGCGGACCGGGCAGGGCATTGATGAGCTGCTTCGGCTCGTCAGCGAGACAATCCCGCGGCCCAGTGTGAAGCTGCAGCTGCTGGTGCCCTACGACCGCGGCGAAGTGATTAGCCGCCTGCACAATGAAGACGCCGAGATCCTCTCCATGGAGCATGGCGGGGACGGCACGCGGCTCGACGTGATGGTGCGCGAGGGTCTGGCATCGGAGCTGGAACAGTTCCTCCGGCATGACTGACCTCCAGGTTCCCGCCGGTGAGGCGCTGCGGCTGCTTGACGTCGCCGTACAGGAGATGGGCGGGCAGCACCGTGCCGGCCAGCACGAGATGGCGGCGAAAGTGGCCGAGGCCTTCGAGCGCCGGCAACACCTGCTGGTGCAGGCGGGCACAGGCACCGGCAAGTCGCTGGCCTACTTGGTGCCGCTCATGGTCCAGGCGCTGGAGGGGGAGAAGCCGGCGATCGTCTCCACGGCAACGTTGGCGCTGCAATCGCAGATCGTCAAGCGGGACCTGCCCCGGCTGTTGGAGGCCGTCGCCGACGAGCTGCCCAGGCCGCTGGACGTCGCTTTGCTCAAGGGCAGGAACAATTACCTCTGCCTGCACAAGCTCGCGGGCGGCTTTCCGGACGAGGACGCGCCGGCGGCGCTGTTCAGCCTCGGCGAGGACGCGGTTCCGCATCCTGCTCCGGCCGGCGCAGCGTCGGCTTCCGGCGCCTCGGGCGCGCTGGGCAAGGAAGTCGTGCGCCTGCGCGAGTGGGCGCAGGAGACCGACACCGGGGATCGGGATGAACTGGTGCCCGGTGTCAGCGACCGGGCCTGGCGACAGGTCTCCGTCGGCTCCATGGAGTGCCTGGGCGCCCAGAAGTGTCCCCTGGCCGCCGAGTGCTTCAGCGAACTGGCACGGGGCCGCGCGGCGGAGGCAGACATCGTGATCACGAACCATGCCATGCTGGCCATCAACGCCTTCGAGGGCGTCGCGGTACTCCCGGACTATGACGTGGTGGTCATCGACGAGGCCCATGAGCTGCAGGACCGCGTCACCAGCGCCGTCGCGGGGCAACTCTCCGCCGCCATGGTGCGTACCGCCGCCTCGACGGCACGCAAACACACGGGGATCAGCGTGGAGCCTTTGAACTCCGCCGCCGATGCGCTGGAGGACGTCCTGCAGTCGGTGCCCACCGGCCTGCTGGCGGCCGGCCTCCGCGAGGAGCATGAGCTGGTTCTTGCGCAGGTACGGGAAGCGGCCCGCGCGGCGCTCTCCGACTCGAAGCCCGAGGGTGCGGGGGCAGCGGACGGCGGACGGCAGATGGCGCGCTCACGGCTCGCGGCCGTGCTGGAACTGGCCGAACGGCTGCTGTCCGCTCCGGACTCCCGGGAGGTCATCTGGGCGACCCGTCCCAGCACCTATGGCGAGGCCGGCGACTACGCCGCCAATGACGACCAGCCGGCAACGTTGAACATAGCGCCGCTCTCGGTGGCGTCCCGGCTGCGTGAGGGCTTGTTCGACGAACATACCGTTGTGCTGACATCGGCGACGTTGTCGGTCGGGGGGACCTTCGATGCCGTCGCCGGGTCGCTCGGACTGCTCGGAGCCGGCGCGCCCGCCTATTCCAGCGTGGACGTGGGCAGCCCCTTCGATTACCCCAGGCAGGGCGTGCTCTACGTGGCGTCGCATCTGCCGAAGCCGGGCCGGGGCACCAGCCCGGAACAGCTCGATGAACTCGAGGAGCTGCTGCTGGCCTCGCGCGGCGGCGCCCTGGGCCTGTTCTCCTCGCGGCGTGCGGCAGAAGAAGCCGCGGCCGAGATGCGCGGGCGCACCGACCTGACCATCCTGTGCCAGGGCGAATCGTCGATGGGCGCGCTGGTCCGCCAATTCGCCGAAGAGCCCGACACCTGCCTGTTCGGCACCATGACGCTCTGGCAGGGCGTCGACGTTCCCGGTTCCGCGTGCCGGCTCGTGGTCATCGACCGGATTCCGTTCCCCCGGCCGGATGACCCGCTCACGACTGCCCGAACCCGGTCCGTGGCGCAGTCCGGGGGAAACGGTTTCATGACGGTCTCGGCGACCCATGCGGCCGTGCGGCTGGCCCAGGGAGCCGGGAGGCTGATCCGCGCGTCAAACGACCGTGGAGTGGTGGCCGTGTTGGACTCACGGCTGGCGACGGCGCGCTACGGGAGTTTCCTCCGCAGCGCCCTGCCGCCCTTCTGGAGTACCAAGGACGGCGCCACGGCCCGCCAGGTCTTGGAAAGGCTGGCTACGGCCTCAGCCTGAACGGGTTGGGGGCACGCCCGTTCCGGAGCGAGCGGGGCCCTGCGCGGGGACCGCCCGTGCGGGCAGGGGATCCCGGGGTGGCTGCAGCGCGGACCGGGGAGACCGGGCGCGTCAGAGGGCCCGCATCACCGAGACAACCTTGCCCATGATGGTTGCGTGGTCGCCAAGAATCGGTTCGTACTGGGTATTCTGCGGCAACAGCCAGGTGTGGCCGTCGCGCTGCCGGAAGGTCTTGACCGTTGCTTCGTCGTCGAGCAGCGCCGCCACGATGTCGCCGTTCTCGGCCGTGTGCTGCTGGCGGACCACGACCCAGTCGCCGTCACAGATGGCCGCATCGATCATGGAATCGCCCGAGACCCTGAGCATGAACAACTCGCCGTGTCCCACCAGTTGCCGCGGCAGGGGCATGACGTCCTCGACCGCCTGGTCCGCCAGGATCGGCCCGCCCGCTGCGATCCTTCCCACCAGCGGCACCATCGCCGTGTCGGATGACGTGGTCAGCTCGGATACGGCGACGCCGCTGGAGCTGCGCAGCTGTTGCGGTTCATCGACTCCGACGATTTCCACACCCCCGTGCTCGAGTGTCAGCGGGGTCAGGATTTCCATGGCACGGGGACGCTTGGGGTCGCGCCTGATGTAGCCCATCTTCTCCAGTTGGGCCAACTGGTGCGTGACGCTGGACAGGCTTGCCAGACCGACCGTGTCACCGATCTCGCGCATGGACGGAGGGTATCCGTGTGACATAACGGAGCGCTGGATGGTTTCCAGGATCTTCTTCTGCCTCGGCGTCAGGCTGCGCCCCACTTTGACGGGCCGGCCGCGTCGCTTCGCTCCGGCAGTGGTGGTGGTCTCTTCCGACATGTCCGGCCCCGGTCTCCCCGTAGTGGTCCCTGCGCCGGCGCCGTAGCGGAACCGCACATGGACTGTTGTCTCAACTGTTTTGTCGGTGGCGGCTGATGCACTGCTCTTACTGCCGCCCGACGCTTACAACGCTAGGCGAGGCGGTAGCGAATTTCAAACATTTGTTCGACTGAGTCTCGACAATGTTCGATCACCAGTGCTAAAACTGTAGAAGACGTATTCGAAGATACGTTCGAATACCGTTGCAAGACGATCGAAACCAGCCGAAATAGATCGAATATCGGAAAGGTGGCACCATGTCCGCCCAGCTCGCACCGCAGCCCGCTGGCCTTCGTACCAGCACAGGCCTGCGGCTGACCCGCCGCGGCCGTTTGTTGCTGATCGGCCTGCCGCTGATGCTCGCCGCGGCCGCAGCCCTGACCCTGATCGGTTTCTTCACTGCTCCGGCAATGGCCGCCGCCGGGGGGCTGGGGCCGGGGCCGGCGGCGACCGTCACGGTCGGCAGCGGCCAGTCACTGTGGGACATAGCAGTGCAGTCCGCGCCGGACCGCAACCCCCACGATGTCATTTTCGAGATCGCGCAATTGAACGGCCTGCAGGGGGACATCGTCCACGCCGGGCAGCAGCTGCTGGTCCCGTCCGCGCGCTGAGGCAGCCGTAATATGAGCTGCTTCGGCCCGCCCGATTCCTGCCCCGGGCGGGCCGAAGCTTAAACTGGACCGGTGAGTGAGCAGTTAGAACGCCTGAACCGCCTGCCGTTGCGGGAAAATCTCCGGGGCCTGGAGCCCTATGGTGCGCCCCAGCTGGAGGTTCCCGTCCTCCTGAACGTCAACGAAAACACCCATGGCCTGCCCGATGCTGTCCGTCAGGCCATCGTCTCGGCCGTCAGCGAGGCTGCCGCGGGTCTGAACCGGTATCCGGATCGCGAGTTCACGAAGCTGAGGACGGCGCTGGCCCGCTACTTGGGGCACGGCCTCACCGCAGAGAACATTTGGGCCGCCAACGGATCGAACGAGGTCCTGCAGCAAATCCTCCAGGCCTTCGGCGGCCCCGGCCGCACCCTGCTGAGCTTCCCGCCCACCTATTCCATGTACCCGCTGCTGGCCAGCGGGACGGACACGGATTATGTGGCCGTTCCGCGGGGGGCAGACTTCACGTTGTCCCCGGACGCTGCCGCCGCCGCTGTGGCCGGCTCCGCGGCAAACGTGGTCGTTCTTTGCTCCCCGAACAACCCGACGGGCACCGCCCTGGGCCTTGAGGTCGTGGAGGCGGCGTATGAAGCGGGGGAAGCCTCCAAGGCCATCGTGATCGTGGACGAGGCCTACGCCGAGTTCGCCCACGCCGGAACGCCGAGCGCGCTGACACTGTTGCCGGGGCGGGAGCGGCTCATCGTTTCCCGCACCATGAGCAAGGCCTTCGCGCTGGCAGGCGCCAGGGTCGGGTACCTCGCCGCCGCACCGCAGATTACCGATGCGCTGCGACTGGTCCGCCTGCCCTACCACCTCTCCGCCGTTACGCAGGCAACGGCCCTGGCCGCGTTGGACCATGCCGATGCGCTGCTGGCCAACGTCGAAGACATCAAGGCGCAACGGGACCGCATTGTCGACGGGCTGGCCGAGCTGGGACTCGACCCGGCGCCGTCCGACTCAAACTTCGTGTTTTTCGGCGGGCTGGAGGACCCCCGCTCGGTGTGGCAGGGACTGCTGGAAGCCGGCGTGCTGATCCGCGACGTCGGGATCCCGGGCCATCTGCGGGTAACCGCCGGCACTGAGGCCGAGACCACAGCCTTCCTCAACGGCATCAAGGCCCTCGTGGCGAGCCCCGTCTCCTAAACTAGTAAGAGCGAACCGGCTCGTGCCGGTCGACCAATTCGTCAAAGGACTCCCATGACCGTGGAAACCACCACCGGACGTACCGCACGCCTCGAACGCATCACCAGCGAGTCGTCCGTGCTGGTTGAACTGGACCTCGACGGCACCGGCCGTTCCGAGATCAGCACCACCGTGCCGTTCTACGACCACATGCTCACCGCCCTGGCGAAGCACTCGCTCGTCGACCTGACCGTGAAGGCCAGCGGGGACACGCACATCGACGCGCACCACACCGTCGAAGATGTCGCCATCACCATCGGCGACGCCCTGAAGGAAGCGCTGGGCAACAAAGCCGGGATCCGCCGTTTCGGCGAAGCCACGGTGCCCCTGGACGAGGCGCTGGCCCACGCCGTCGTGGACATCTCCGGCCGGCCCTACCTGGTGCACACGGGAGAACCGGCAGGCCAGGAGTACCACTTGATCGGCGGACATTTCACCGGATCGCTGACCCGCCACGTGTTCGAATCGATCACACTGCACGCCCAGATCTGCCTGCACATGCGCGTGCTGGGCGGCAGGGACCCCCACCACATCGTCGAGGCCCAGTTCAAGGCCTTCGCCCGGGCACTCCGCGCCGCCGTCGAAGCCGATCCACGTGTCGAGGGCATTCCCTCGACGAAGGGAGCCCTGTGACGGCTGCGCCCAAGGTCACCGTACTGGACTACGGTTCCGGGAACGTCCGCTCGGCAGTCCGCGCGCTGGAGCACGTGGGTGCCGACGTCACGCTGAGCCATGCCTCCGACGACGTCCTCGACGCAGACGGCCTGCTGGTTCCCGGCGTCGGCGCCTTCGCCACGGTCATGCAGGGGCTCAAGTCCGTGGACGCGCTTCGCTGGATCGGACGCCGGGTGGCCGGCGGCCGGCCCGTGCTGGGAATCTGCGTTGGCCTGCAGGTCATGTTCGAAGAAGGCGTGGAACATGGCGTCCGCACGCAGGGCGTCGGGGAATGGCCGGGAACCGTGGAAGCGCTGCCGGCGGAGGTCGTGCCCCACATGGGGTGGAACACCGTGGACGCCGCGGAGGGCAGCCGGCTGTTTGCCGGGATCGAAGAGGAGCGCTTCTACTTTGTGCACTCCTACGGTGTGCAGCACTGGAACTTCGACGTCACCCAACCCGCGATGACGCCGCCGCTGGTGACCTGGTCCACGCACGGCGCCCCGTTCATAGCGGCCGTTGAAAACGGTCCGCTGAGTGCTACCCAGTTCCATCCGGAAAAGTCCGGAGACGCCGGCGCGGAGCTGCTGCGCAACTGGTTGAAGACGCTGAGGTAGCCATGGGCAGCATCCTCCTGATGGGCCTGGCCGGGCTGCTGGCCGGCGGCGCCATTTCGTTCCGGCAGCAGCGGCTGCCCAAGTGGTTGGTGATCGTCTTCTGGATCCTGGCCGGCCTGTCGCTGCTGGCTGCCTACTTGCTCACCCTCGGACCGGCCGAGTAACCACACCCATCCCGCGCCCGCTGACGGCGCGCAGAAAGCGGAAGAACCATGACGAACCAAACCTCCATCCTTGAACTTTTGCCCGCGGTCGACGTTGCCGACGGCCAGGCCGTCCGGCTGGTCCAAGGCGAAGCCGGCAGCGAGACCGGCTACGGGGATCCGCTGGAGGCTGCGCTGGCGTGGCAGAACGACGGGGCGGAATGGGTGCACCTGGTGGACCTCGATGCGGCGTTCGGCCGGGGCAACAATACGGAAGTGCTGCGCCGCGTCGCCGACGAGCTGAAAATCAAGGTGGAGCTGTCCGGCGGCATCCGCGACGACGCGTCATTGGAGCGCGCGCTTGAATTCGGGGCCGCGCGTGTCAACCTGGGCACCGCCGCGCTGGAAAACCCGGAATGGACAGCACGCGCCATTGCCCGGCACGGTGACGCCATCGCCGTCGGCCTCGATGTCCGCGGCACCACGCTCGCGGCCCGCGGCTGGACGCAGGATGGCGGCGACCTCTGGGAGGTGCTGGCCCGCCTCGAAGACGCGGGCTGCTCGAGGTACGTGGTCACCGATGTAACCAAGGACGGGACGCTGCGCGGACCCAACGTGGATCTGCTCCGGCAGATGTGCGAGCGGACCGACAAGCCGGTGGTTGCCTCGGGCGGAATCTCCAGCCTGGATGACCTGCGGACGCTGCGCGACCTGGTTCCGGCCGGAGTCGAGGGAGCGATTGTGGGCAAGGCACTGTACGCGGGCAAGTTCACGCTGCCCGAAGCCCTCGATGTTGCGGGACGGCGCTGAGGGACCAGCATGGGCAAGAAGCAACTGCCCGCCCATATCGCCGCCGCGCTGGCGGGAGCCGGCGGGGCGGGGGACTCGGCCGGCCAAAGCTGGGCCGGACGGGACCTGAGCGGTGAAGGAAACCCGCTCCACCAGTTCGACCACGATGACGGCAGCGCGGATCCCGGCTACGAGGCGGCGCTGCAATGGCTTGCCGCCGGAACCGGCGGCGAAGCGGAAGTAGTGGCTGCCCTGGCGAACGCCCGCGTTTTCGTGCCCATCGTGGCGACGCTGGGAGAAGAGGCCGAGGGCAGCCACGGCCTGACAGCGGATAAACAGGCCGACATGGCCGTGGTGACGTTGCAGGCGCCGGATGGGCGCCGGGCGCTGCCGGTGTTCAGTAACACGGCCGCCCTGGAAGCCTGGCATCCCCAGGCCCGGCCGGTCGCCGTGGAGGCGCCGCGGGCGGCCCTGGCGGCCGTGTCCGAAGACGCCGAACTGATGGTTATGGATCCGGGCGCCGCCCTGACGTTCGTTGTCCGGCGGCCGGCAGTGTGGGCGTTGGCCAAACAGCACGAATGGGTGCCCTCCTACCGCGATCCGGCGCTCTTGGAGTGGGTGGCCGAGGCCACGGGCGGCGAGGAGGCGGTTATGGCCTCGTTCGTGGAGCCCGGGACCGGGATCGCGGTCCGGGCGGCAGATGGAGCCGTGGTGGCCGGCGGCGGCCACGGCCCGGAGCTGCGCCTGGTCCTGCAGGTGCGGGACGGGCTGGGGCGCGAGGAGTTGGGCGCCCTGGCGGGACGGATCCAACAGCGGCTCCAGTCCCGGCAAGAGTTTGCCGAACGGGTTGATTCGCTGGAGCTGAAGTTCACCCGCTGAACCCCGCCGGCGAACGCCGCAACCAGAAGCGCAAAGACAAAGGACGACGCCGGTGCGTGGCACCGGCGTCGTCCTTGTTCAGTTCTGGGAGCCCGGGCCGGTCAGTTGACCGGACCCGTGAACTTCTCGCCCGGGCCCTTGCCCGGATCGTCCTGGATGACCGATGCTTCGCGGAAGGCGAGCTGCAGGGACCGGAGGCCATCGCGCAACGGGCCGGCATGCTGGCTGCCGATTTCCGGCGCGGCAGCGGTGACGAACCCCGCCAGGGCGGTGATCAGCTTGCGGGCTTCGTCCAGGTCCTTGAGCTCTTCGGCGTCGTCTCCGGCGGCCAGGCCGCACTTAACCGCGGCGGCGCTCATCAGATGGACTGCCGCGGTGGTGATGACTTCCACGGCCGGTACTTCGGCGATGTCGCGCATCTGGCCCAGGACTTCCTGTTCCTGGCTGGAGGCAGGACCGGCGTCGGGCGCGAAGCTGTGGCGGTGGCCGTCGGTCTGCGGATTGTTATCTGAGCTGCTCATACTGGTAAGCTTGTCACAGACCAATTGGATCCCGTTACTTATGTGCCTCACAGCACGTGCGGAGCAGGATCCGATCTGCAAGCGGAGTCCTCTCCCACCCGTCGGTATGGCTAGCCAGAGCTGCCGGGTCCAGGTCGGCAGGCTGTAGCCGGAAACCCTCGCGTGAGGTGCCCGGGCCAGCCGGTGGAACCCTAGCTTGTTTCCGCCTGCCGCCACTTCGAGGCCTTCGATTGCGTTTGCAATGGGGGGCCTTCTTTCATTGCAAGCGGCAGCCGATATTAGTGACAGGAGCCACACATTAGCGAGCCAAGAATCAATGATCGTATCCGCGTTCCCGAGGTGCGGTTAGTCGGACCGAACGGCGAACAGGTTGGGATCGTCCGTATTGAGGATGCCCTGCGCCTGGCCACGGAATCGGATCTTGACCTGGTTGAGGTCGCACCGCAGGCAAAGCCTCCGGTGTGCAAGCTTATGGATTTTGGCAAGTACAAGTACGAGGCTGCGGTCAAGGCCCGTGAGGCGCGCAAGAACCAGACGAACACTGTGCTCAAGGAGATCCGGTTCCGCCTGAAGATCGACAAGCACGACTACGAGACCAAGCGCGGCCACGCGCTGCGGTTCCTCGCAGCCGGCGACAAGGTCAAGGCCATGATCCAGTTCCGCGGCCGCGAACAGCAGCGCCCCGAAATGGGCATCCGCCTTCTGCAGAAGTTCGCCGAGGACGTCGCCGAGGTCGGCGTGATCGAATCGACTCCCCGCATTGACGGCCGCAACATGGTCATGGTGATCGGCCCGACCAAGAACAAGGCCGAAGCCAAGGCGGAAGCCCGCAGGGCCGCGCAGAAGGCCGACGCGAAGGCAACGAACGAGGCCAAGAAGCAGAAGGTGGACACCTCCGCCGACCAGGACCCGCTGACGCAGAGCCTGGGCGACCTTATGCCGGAAGGCCTTGCCGCAATGGCAAACCAGCCGGAGGAAACCGCCGAAGCACCTGCGCCGGCCGATGCCGCGCCTGCGGTTGAGGTTGAGGTTGTGCCCGAGGCCGAGCCCGTGGAGCAGCCGGAAGCCGAGGCTGCGGTTGCGGCCGAGCCCGAGGTTGAGGTCGAGGCCACGCCTGCGGTCGAGCCGGAAGCCGAGGCCAAGCCTGCCGCCCAGGCCAAGCCGGCGGCCCAAGCGAAGCCAGCCGCCCAGGTGAAGCCTGCCGCGCAGGCCAAGCCGGCGGCCGAGGCCAAGCCATCGGTTCCGGCGAAGCCCGCGGCGCCCGCCACGGAGGCCAAGCCCGCGGCACCCAAGCCCGCCGCCCGGCCCAAGCCGGCAGCGCGGCCTGCAGCACCCAAACCTGCTGGCCGGTCCGGTTCCAAGAACTAAGACCGTACAGAGAGCATCCGGCAACCGCCGGGCACGGTTCAGTGCCCGGTGCCGGTAGACAAGTAAACCGCCGGTGCCCGTTTTGCGGCACCGCACGAGCCGACGGTCGGCAGCGACCCGAGGAGACGTAAGGAGAACGGCAGCCATGCCGAAGCAGAAGACCCACAGCGGCGCCAAGAAGCGCTTCAAGCTCACCGGCAGCGGCAAGCTCAAGCGCCAG
>NZ_JBNHHC010000024.1:0-95091 GCF_059091865.1 Arthrobacter sp. B0316-1-20
CTGGCGCTTGAGCTTGCCGCTGCCGGTGAGCTTGAAGCGCTTCTTGGCGCCGCTGTGGGTCTTCTGCTTCGGCATGGCTGCCGTTCTCCTTACGTCTTCCTCAGGTCGTTGCGGACCTTCGGCTCGTGCGGTGCCGCTACGGGCACCGGCGGTTTACTTGTCTACCGGCACCGGGCACAGGGCTGTGCCCGGCGGGATGCCGGATGCTCTCTGGACGGTCTTAGCTCTTGGAACCGGACCGGCCAGCAGGTTTGGGGGCGGCAGGCCGCGCTGCCGGCTTGGGCCGGGCTGCGGGCTTGGGCGCCGCGGGCTTGGCCTCGGCAGGTGCCGCAGGCTTAGCGGGAGCGGCAGGCTTGGCCTCCGCTGCAGGCTTAGCCGGAGCGGCAGGCTTTGCCTCTTCCGCTGGCTTCGCTTTCGGCGCCGCTGCAGGTTTCGCTTCGGGCTGTTCCTCCGGCTTGGCCTCGGGCTCAACCACGGCTGGTGCTTCGGGCTCAACAACAGCCTGGGCTTCAGGCTCGGCGACAGCCGGTGCGGCCTGCTCGACAGGTGCTTCGGCGGCTTCCTCCGACTGGCTTGCCATGGCGGCAAGGCCCGGTGCCACGTCGCCCAGGCTCTGCGTGAACGGTTCCTCATGGGCGGAGGTTTCCACCCGCTGCTTGCCGGCCTCGTTCGCTGCCTTGGCGTCTGCCTTCTGCGCGGCGCGACGGGCCTCTGCCTTAGCCTCGGCCTTGTTCTTGGTCGGGCCGATCACCATGACCATGTTGCGGCCGTCAATCCGCGGAGTCGATTCGATCACGCCGACCTCGGCGACGTCCTCGGCGAACTTGTGCAGCAGGCGGATGCCCATTTCCGGGCGCTGCTGTTCACGGCCGCGGAACTGGATCATGGCCTTGACCTTGTCACCGGCCGCGAGGAACCGCAGCGCATGGCCGCGCTTCGTCTCGTAGTCGTGCTTGTCGATCTTCAGCCGGAACCGGATCTCCTTGAGCACGGTGTTCGTCTGGTTCTTGCGCGCCTCGCGTGCCTTGACCGCAGCCTCGTACTTGTACTTGCCAAAATCCATCAGCTTGCACACCGGAGGCTTTGCCTGCGGCGCGACCTCAACCAGGTCAAGATCCGATTCGGTGGCCAGACGCAGCGCATCCTCGATGCGCACAATGCCTACCTGTTCACCGTTCGGTCCGACTAACCGCACCTCGGGAACACGGATACGATCGTTGATTCTTGGCTCGCTAATGGGTGGCTCCTGTCACTGATATTCGTCTGCCGCCGGCAATGAAAGAAGGCCTCCCATTGCAAGCGCAACCGAAGGCCTCGAAGTGGCGGCAGGGAGGAACTGGAAGGTTCCGGACTGGAGCTGGGCAACCTTCTCGAAGGTTGCCGGCCACACCCTGCCGACCGAAACCCGGCAGCTCTGGCTAGCCATACCGACGGGTGGGAGAGGTCTCCGCTTGCAGATTGGACCCCGCTTCGCCACGTGCTCTCAGGCACATAAGTCACCGGATCCAATTGGTCTGTGACAAGCTTACCAGTATGAGCAGCTCAGATAACAATCCGCAGACCGACGGTCACCGCCATAGCTTCGCGCCAGACGAAGGTTCTGCTTCCACCCAGGAACAGGAAGTCCTGGGCCAGATGCGCGACATCGCCGAAGTGCCCGCCGTGGAAGTCATTACCACCGCGGCTGTCCACCTGATGAGTGCCGCCGCGGTTAAATGCGGTTTGGCCGCCGGCGACGACGCGGAAGAGCTCAAAGATCTGGACGAGGCCCGCAAGCTGATCACCGCGCTGGCCGGCTTTGTGACCGCTGCTGCGCCGGAAATCGGCAGCCAGCATGCCGGCCCGTTACGCGACGGCCTCCGCTCCCTGCAGCTGGCTTTCCGCGAGGCTTCCGTCATCCAGGACGAGCCGGGCAAGGGCCCGGGCGAGAAGTTCACCGGTCCGGTCAACTAGCCTGGCAAGAACTACGGAACTGAGAAGAACGACGCCGGTGCGCGCACCGGCGTCGTTCTTGTCTTTCCTGCAACGCGTGCTGGCGGATCCCCGCCAAGCTCAGCGGGTGAACTTCAGCTCCAGCGAATCCACGCGCTCTGCAAACTCCGGCCGTGCCTGCAGCCGCTCTTGGATCCGCCTTGCCATGTCAGCCAACTGCTCGCGGCCGAGGCCGTCACGCACCTGCAGCACCAAGCGAAGCTCCGGGCCGTGGCCTCCGCCTGCCACCACCGATCCATCCGCCGTCCGGACCGCGATGCCGGCGCCCGGTGCAACGGAAGCGGCCATGACAGCTTCTTCGGTGCTGGTCGCTTCGGCCACCCAGTCCAGCAGCGCCGGATCGCGATAGGAGGGCACCCATTCGTGCTGCTTGGCCAACGCCCACACGGCCGGCCGCCGGACCACGAAGGTCAGGTCTGCGCCCGGATCCATGACCATCAATTCTGCGTCTTCCGACACTGCCGCCAAAGCCGCCCGCGGAGCGTAGACGGCGACCGGTCGGGCTTCGGGATGCCAGGCTTCAAGGGCGGCGGTATTGCTGAACGCGGGAAGCGCCCGGCGCCCGTCCGGGGCTTGCAGGGTCACCAAGGCCATATCCGCCTGCTTGTCCGCAGTCAGGCCATCGGCGCCCTCCGCCGCTTCTCCGAGCGTGGCGACGATGGGGACGAAGACCCGGGCGTTGGCCAACGCGGCCACCACTTCCGCTTCCCCGCCGGTGCCGGCGGCCAGCCACTGAAGCGCAGCCTCATAGGCCGGATCGGTGCCGCCGTCGTCGTGATCGAACTGGTGCAGCGGATTTCCCGTGCCGCTCAGGTCCCGCCCGGCCCAGCTTTGGCCCGCCGAATCCTTCGCACCGCCCGCTCCCGCCAAAGCAGCAGCAATGTGGGCGGGCAGCTCCTTCTTTCCCACGCTGGTTCCTCAGCGCCGTCCGGCGACGTCGAGGGCTTCCGGAAGGGTGAACTTGCCCGCGTAGAGCGCCTTGCCGACAATCGCTCCTTCGACTCCCGTCGGAACGAGTTCACGCAGGGCGCGCAGGTCCTCCAGGCTGGAAATGCCGCCGGAAGCCACCACCGGCTTGTCCGTCCGCTCGCACATTTGCCGCAGAAGGTCGATGTTCGGCCCGCGCAGTGTCCCGTCTTTGGTCACATCGGTCACCACGTACCGGGCACAACCGGCATCTTCGAGGCGGGACAGGACCTCCCAGATGTCTCCGCCTTCCTTCGTCCAGCCGCGGCCCGCAAGCGTCGTGCCACGGACATCAAGGCCGACAGCGATGGCGTCCCCGTGCCGTTCAATGGCGCGCGCGGTCCACTCCGGGTTTTCCAGAGCAGCGGTGCCCAGGTTGACGCGGGCGGCACCAAACTCCAGCGCCCGTTCCAAGGACTCGTCATCGCGGATGCCGCCGGAAAGCTCCACCTTGATCTTCAGCTCGTCGGCGACGCGGCGCAGCACCTCGGTGTTGTTGCCTCGGCCGAAGGCCGCGTCGAGATCCACAAGGTGCACCCACTCCGCCCCGTCGTTCTGCCACGCCATGGCAGCGTCCAGCGGGTCGCCGTAGCCGGTCTCGCTGCCGGCTTCACCTTGGACCAGCCGGACTGCCTGGCCGTCTGCTACGTCGACCGCGGGCAGGAGTTCAAGGATGGGCGTTTGGTTCGTCATAGTGATTCCGCTTTCTGCGCCGTCAGCTGCGCGGGCTGTGGGTGGTTACTCGGTCGGACCGAGGGTGAGCAGGTAGGCCGCCAGCAGGGACATACCGGCCAAAATCCAGAAGACGATGGCCGACCACTTGGGCAGCCGCTGTTGCCGGAACGAGATGGCCCCGCCGGCCAGCAGCCCGGCCAGGGCCATGAGGAGGAGGCTGCCCACGGCTACCGCAGCGTCTTCAGCCAGTTGCGGAGCAACTCCGCGCCGGCGTCCCCGGATTTCTCCGGATGGAATTGCGTAGCACTCAGCGGGCCGTTTTCAACGGCTGCGATGAACGGGGCCCCGTGGGTGGACCAGGTCACCCGCGGCGGCGTCATCGCCGGCTGGGTGACATCAAAGTTCCAGTGCTGCACCCCGTAGGAGTGCACAAAGTAGAACCGCTCGTCTTCGATGCCGGCGAACAGTCGGCTGCCTTCCGCGGCATCAACGGTGTTCCACCCCATGTGCGGCACCACCTCCGCTGGCAGCGCTTCCACGACTCCGGGCCATTCCCCGATCCCCTGAGTGCGGACGCCGTGTTCCACGCCTTCTTCGAACATGACCTGCAGGCCCACGCAAATGCCCAGTACCGGCCGGCCGCCGGCCACCCGGCGTCCGATCCAGCGAAGGGCGTCAACAGACTTCAGCCCTTCCATAACCGTGGCGAACGCACCGACACCGGGCACCAACAGGCCGTCGGCGTTGAGTACATCCTCGGAAGCATGGCTGAGCGTGACGTTGGCACCGACGTGTTCCAGCGCCCGGACCGCCGAGCGCACATTCCCGGATCCGTAGTCCAGTACCGTGACTTTGGGGCCAGCCGTCATAGGGCACCCTTCGTTGAGGGAATGCCCTCGACTCGGGGATCGGGTTCAACGGCGGCGCGCAGTGCCCGGGCGAATGCCTTGAACTGGGCCTCAACGATATGGTGCGGGTCGCGGCCGCCCAGCACGCGCATGTGCAGGCAGATCTGGGCGTGCAGCGTGATGGATTCGAAAACGTGGCGGGTCAGCGATCCGGTGAAGTGTCCGCCGATCAGGTGGTATTCCTGGCCCGCCGGTTCTCCCGAGTGCACCAGGTAGGGGCGGCCGGAGATGTCGACGACGGCATGGGCCAGCGCCTCATCCAGCGGCACCGTCGCTTCGCCGAACCGGCGGATGCCGGCTTTGTTGCCCAGTGCCTGCTTCAAGCTGTCGCCGATCGTGATGGCGACATCTTCCACCGTGTGGTGGGCGTCAATGTGGGTGTCGCCGGTGGCCTGCACGGTCAAATCGATCAGCGAATGCTTCGACAGGGCCGTCAGCATGTGGTCGTAGAACGGCACGGTGGTGCTGATCTCGGAACGGCCAGTGCCATCGAGATCCAGTTCAACCAGCACGGACGACTCACTGGTGATGCGTTCGAGGCGTGCGGTACGTCCGGTGGTGGTGTCCACGGTCATGGGAGTCCTTTGACGAAATGGTCGACCGGCCGAAGCCGGTGCGCTCTTACTACAAGTTTAGGAGACCCGGCTCGACATCAGAGCCTTGATGCCGTCGAGGAAGGCTGTGGTCTCGGCCTCAGTGCCCGCGGTTACCCTCAAATGTCCGGGAATTCCGACGTCGCGGATCAGCACACCGGCTTCCAGAAGTCCCTGCCACACCGCGTGCGGGTTTTCCAGGCCGCCGAAGAACACAAAGTTGGAATCGGACGGTGCTGGTTTCAGCCCCAGGTCGGCCAGCTCGTCGACGATGCGGTCCCGCTGGGTCTTGATGTCCTCAACGTTGGCCAGCAGCGCATCGGCATGTTCCAGTGCGGCCAACGCCGTCGCCTGGGTGACGGCGGACAGGTGGTAGGGCAAGCGAACCAAGCGCAGGGCATCGGCAATCTGCGGCGCAGCGGCAAGGTATCCCACTCTGGCGCCGGCCAGGGCGAAAGCCTTGCTCATGGTGCGGGAAACTATGAGCCGCTCGCGGCCGGGCAGCAGCGTCAGCGCGCTCGGCGTTCCAGCGTGGGCGAATTCGGCGTAAGCCTCGTCCACGATCACGATGGCGTCGGACGCCTCCCCCGCCTCGTAGGCGGCCTCGACAACGTCAAGCCCCAGAGCGGTGCCCGTCGGGTTGTTCGGGGAGCAAAGGACGACGACGTTCGCGGCAGTCTCCGAGACGGCGGCGGCCGCCGCTTCCGGAGAAAGCGTAAAGTCTGCTCCCCGCGGGACGGCAACATACTCGGTGTCGGTTCCGCTGGCCAGCAGTGGGTACATGGAATACGTCGGTGGGAAACTCAGCAGGGTCCGGCCCGGTCCGCCGAAGGCCTGGAGGATCTGCTGCAGCACTTCATTCGAGCCGTTGGCCGCCCAAATGTTCTCTGCCGTGAGGCCATGTCCCAGGTAGCGGGACAAGGCCGTCCGAAGTTCGGCAAACTCGCGGTCCGGATACCGGTTCAAGCCAGCAGCAGCGGTACTGACGGCAGAGACGATGGCCTGATGCACCGACTCGGGCAGCCCGTGCGTGTTTTCGTTGACATTGAGAAGAATGGGCACCTCTAACTGGGGTGCGCCATAGGGCTCCAGGCCCCGGAGATTCTCCCGTAACGGCAGACGGTTCAGGCGTTCTAGCTGCTCACTCACCGATCCAGCTTAAGCTTCGGTCCGCCCGGGGCAGGAATCGGGCGGACCAAAGCGGCTCATATTACGGTTGCTCACCGCGTCGACGGCACGAGCAGCTGCTGGCCGGCATGCACAATGTCCCCGCCCAGACCGTTCAGCTGCGCAATCTCGAAGATGACATCATGCGGATTGCGGTTGGGGGCGGAGCGCACTGCCACGTCCCACAGTGTCTGCCCGCTGCCGACCGTAACAGTCACAGCGGGCCCGGGCCCCAAACCCCCGGCAGTGGCCATTGCCGGTGCAGTGAAGAAACCGATCAAGGTGAGCGCAGTGGCCGCGGCAAGCATGAGCGGCAGGCCAATCAGCAGCAAACGGCCCCGGCGGGTGAGCCGGAGGCGGGTGTAAGCGCGAAAGTCTGCGGTCTGCGGTGCGAGCTGGGCGGACATGGTGCCACCTTTCCGATTTTCGATCTATTTCGACTGGTTTCGATCATCAAACCACTGCGTTCGAACACATCTTCGAATCTGTCTTCTACAGTTCTAGCACTGGTGATCGACTGTTGTCGAGACTCAGTCGAACAAATGTTTGAAATTCCTCACCACCTCGCCTAGCGTTGGAGGCATAAGCGGCTGTGAGTTGCAGTGCATCAGCCGCCACTGACAGAACAGTCGAGACAGCATTCCGAGTGCCGGTTCCGTATCAGCCGGAACGGCACCTGGACCATCATGGGAAGACCGGGGCCGGACATGTCCGAAGAGACCACCACCACTGCCGGAGCACGGCGACGCGGCCGTCCCGTCAAGGTCGGGCGCAGCCTGACCCCGCGGCAGAAGAAGATCCTGGAAACCATTCAGCGCTCCGTTCTTGCCCACGGGTACCCTCCGTCCATGCGCGAGATCGGCGACACTGTCGGTTTGGCAAGCTTGTCCAGCGTCACCCACCAGCTGACTCAACTCGAGAAGATGGGCTACATCCGGCGGGATCCGAAGCGCCCGCGGGCCATGGAGATCCTCACTCCGCTGACACTCGAGCACGGTGGCGTGGAAATAGTGGGCGTCGACGAGCCGCAACAGCTGCGCAGCTCCAGCGGCGTCGCAGTGTCCGAACTCACCACGTCATCGGATACGGCGATGGTGCCGTTGGTGGGCCGGATCGCCGCCGGCGGACCGATTCTGGCTGATCAGGCGGTCGAAGACGTTATGCCCCTGCCCCGGCAGTTGGTGGGGCACGGTGAGTTGTTCATGCTTAAGGTCTCCGGCGATTCGATGATTGACGCTGCCATCTGCGACGGCGACTGGGTGGTGGTTCGGCAGCAGCATACCGCCGAGAACGGCGACATTGTGGCGGCGCTGCTCGACGACGAGGCAACGGTGAAGACGTTCCGGCAGCGCGATGGGCACACCTGGCTGCTACCGCAGAACACGCGTTATGAACCGATTCTGGGGGACCACGCAACCATCATGGGCAAAGTTGTCTCCGTCATGCGCGCACTCTGACCGGTAGGTCGCGATCCCCGGTTCAACTCGCCTGAATCGGCGGCGGTGACCCGGTCCCCGCCGCCGGTTCAGGCTGCGGCAGCCGCCAGCCGCTCCAGGATCTGGCGGGCGATCGCGCCGTCCTTTGTGCTCCAAAACGGCGGCAGGGCGCTGCGGAGGAAATTCCCATAGCGGGCGTTGGCCAGACGGGAATCCAGCACGGCCACAACACCCTTGTCATTGGCGGCACGAATCAAACGGCCGGCCCCCTGTGCCAGCCGCACCGCGGCGTGGGTGGCCGAGACCGTCATGAAACCATTTCCTCCGGCCTGGGCCACCGACCGGGTACGGGCGGTGGTCAAGGGGTCGTCGGGCCGCGGGAACGGAATGCGGTCGATGACTACCAGCCGGCATGCCTCGCCCGGAACATCGACCCCCTGCCACAGCGTCATGGTGCCGAACAAGCAAGTGTCCGGTTCATCGGCGAATTGGCGGACCAAGGCCCCCATTGATGATTCGCCCTGGCACAGGATGGTCAGGTCGGTGCGTTTGCGTATTTCAGCGGCAGCTTCTTCTGCCGCACGTCGCGAGGAGAACAACCCGAGGGCACCGCCGCGTGAGGCCTGCAGCAGCTCCTCGAGTTCGTCGAGCTGCTCCGGGCTGGTGCCGCGGCCCGGCTTGGGCAAATGCGATGCCACATACAACACCCCCTGGCGGGGGTAATCGAAAGGGCTGCCCACATCGGCGCTCGAATAGGCCGGCGCCCCGGCCCCCAACAGTCCGAGCGAACCGGCAACGGCGTCGAAGGTTCCCCCCACCGACAGCGTGGCAGACGTCAGCACGACTGTGTGTTCGTCGAACAGCCCTTCGCGCAGCCTGGACGCGACAGACAACGGAGCAATGTTGAGCGTTGCCGGTTGGTCATCGCTGGCGACGTAGTCGCCGGTCTCGCCGTACGTGCTGGGGCGGGTTGCCCAAATAACCTCGCGGGAATCGGCTGCCGAGAGCAGCCGTTCAGCCATTTCCAGCACCGCAGAAAGACGGGAACGGGCCATTTGCCTCCCGCCGTCCGCCGCGCCTGATCCCTCGGGTTTGGAATCGGATAGCGCTGCGCGGGCGGCCTCCCGCAGTTGCATGAGCACCAGTTCATGCTCCTCGCGCAGGCCGGAGGCCAGTAATCCGCTCGGCAGGGGCTCCAGAACATCCTCCAGCGCACCGGCAGCCGAGTTAAGAGGCTCCACGCTGATCCCGGTGTGCTTGCGCGCGGTGGAAGCCGCGGTGCGGACCATGGCCGCGGACAGCTGCCCGGCCACGGCGCTGGTCACGCGGTCCTGCAGTTCGTGGGCCTCATCAATGACCACCACGTCGTAGTCCGGGAGCACTGCGACGCCCTCGAAGGCATTGATAGCGAGCATGGCATGGTTAGTGATCACGATGTCCGCCTCTGCCGCATGCCCTCGCGCCAGTTCGCTGAAGCATTCAGCGGCGAGGGGGCACTTTTGCGCGCCGAGGCATTCCATCGATCCCACGGAGACCTGGCGCCACGCCCGGTCGCTGACACCGGGTACCAGTTCATCGCGATCACCGGTCTCGGTCTCCTGCGCCCATTCGCGCAGGCGCAGCACCTCCTTGCCCAACGCACTCGCTGCCCCCGTGGAAGCCCCTCCGGCGGCAGGAGCCGGGTGCGGGACGGCGTCCTCGCCCAGGCTGAACAGCGTGGCGGGAGCGTCTTCGTCCGGAAAGCCGCCGGCCAGTTTATGCAGGCAGACGTAATTGTTCCGCCCTTTGAGCAGAGCTACGTCCAGCGGTCGGGGAAGCTCATCGGCGACGGCTTCCATCAGCCGCGGAAGATCCCGTTTCACGATTTGCGCTTGCAGGGCCAGGGTCGCGGTCGAGACGATGGCGGGCTTCTCCCCCTCCAGCGCCTGCACCAGGAGCGGGACCAGATAGGCCAAGGACTTGCCGGTGCCGGTGCCCGCCTGCACCAACAGATGCTGCCGGCGGTCGAAAGCCTCGGCCACTTTGGCAGCCATCTCATGCTGGCCGGCGCGATGCTGGCCGCCCATGCCTTGGACTGCGACATCAAGCAGCCGCAATGCCTCGCCGGCCGGAACCCGGGTATCAGTCATGTCGCAGGAATCGCTCCAGCTCCGCGGCCAGGCCCTCACGCACCAGCACATCGAGCCGTGTGCCGTCTTCTCCGTGCTCCATCGCGAGGATTTCGGCGTCCTCGTTGTGCAAACGGTTGATAACTTCGCCGTGGTCGTAGGGCACCAGCAGCCGCAGCTTCACACTTGGCCGCGGGATGGTCTCGCTGATCTTTCGCAGCAGCGCATCCATGCCTTGGCCGGTGCGTGCCGACACCACAACATGGTTCGGTTCGCGCTGGCGCAGGCGTTCGACCACAAAAGGATCGGCGGCGTCGGCCTTATTCAGCACCACGATTTCGGGAATATGCCGTGCCTCCACCTCGGTGAGCACCTCCCGCACCGCGGCGATTTGGCCCTCCGGGTCGGGGTGTGAGACGTCGACGACATGCAGGATCACATCGGCGTCGGCTACTTCTTCCAGCGTGGAGCGGAAGGCTTCCACCAGCTGTGTTGGCAGCGAACGGACGAAACCGACGGTGTCGGCGAGCGTGTAGCCGATGCCGTCGGGCGTCTCCGCGCGGCGGACGGTGGGGTCCAAGGTGGCAAAAAGCGCATTCTCCACCAGCACGCCGGCATCGGTCAGCCGGTTGAGTAGCGACGACTTACCGGCGTTGGTGTAGCCGGCGATGGCCACCGACGGCACGGCATTGCGGCGGCGGTTGGCCCGTTTAGTTTCCCGGGCCGGCTTCATGCCCGCGATTTCGCGGCGCAGTTTGGCCATCCTGGTGCGGATACGACGGCGGTCCAGTTCGATCTTGGTCTCACCGGGTCCGCGCGAACCGATGCCGCCGCCGGCAGCTCCAACCCGGCCACCGGCCTGGCGGGACATAGACTCGCCCCAGCCACGCAGCCGCGGCAGCAGATACTCCAGCTGGGCCAGCTCGACCTGGGCCTTGCCTTCGCGGCTTTTCGCGTGCTGCGCAAAGATGTCCAGGATCAGCGCCGTGCGGTCAATGACCTTGACCTTGACGATGTCTTCCAGGCCGCGGCGCTGCGAAGGCGAGAGTTCGCCGTCGACAATAACTGTGTCCGCACCAGTGGACATCACGATGTCCCGCAGTTCCTGGGCTTTTCCGGAACCGAGGAAAGTGCCCGGATCCGGCTTCATTCGGCGCTGCACAATGCCGTCCAGCACTTCGGACCCGGCGGTCTCCGCCAGCGCCGCCAGTTCCCGCAGGGAGTTGTCTGCGTCGTCGGCCGTGCCTTCGGTCCAGAGACCGGCCAGAACCACGCGTTCCAAGCGCAGTTTCCGGTACTCGACCTCGGTGACGTCTTCCAGCTCGGTGGAGAGGCCTGCGACGCGGCGGAGGGCACGACGTTCGGCCAAGTCCTGCTGGTCGCCGTCGAATTCGGAATGCTCGGAATCAAGTTCGGACAGGGCCTGCGCTCGTCCGGCGATGCCCGGGTTGCTGCGTGCCGCAGTGTCTCGGGCAAGAATGCGGTCAATGACGGCCTGAATCTCATCCGGCGTCATTTCCGGTTCCGGGGACGGCTGGGGGCTGTTGGTGGTCATGCTCTCCTTCGAAATGTCCGTGGTCTTATCGTAGTCCTCCGGGGTGCGTCCGGCAGAGCCCGAAGATGCGGTTTGTGGATGATTGGCCAAAAGTCCTCCTGGCATGGGCCCCATTGGTGCGGGGCAGGATATGCATGGCTGCTGGCGCCTGCAGGTGCGGCCGGCATACCCGGCACCGGGACCGTGAAGCAGCCGGTATCGCGCGGCTGCGGAGGTGAGGCGTTCCACAAGAGTTTCGAGGAACGGTGATTGCCCGGCGTCCGGGGAGAATGGATTCTCAACCAACGGCACGCGCTGTCCCATGGTGAACGGGCCAGCTTGTTGCGGCGCAATCATTACTTCTTCATGGTGGAAACGCTACCAGAGCCGGAGCAGCTTAGGTCCGCCTTGATACCGATTCCGCTATGCGCGCACTAATCTGGCCGATTATGGGAACAGAGCACTACTTCAGCCCGCAACCAGGCAAACCCGAGGTTCGTCGCACCCTGGAGGTCGAGCTGGACGGCCGCCCGCGCCAGCTGCAGACGGCTGGCGGCATCTTCAGTCCGGACGGTGTCGACAAGGGCACGGCGGTGCTACTGGCCGAGGTTCCGCCGCCGGCTGCCGCAGGCAATCTGCTGGACATAGGCTGCGGCTGGGGCCCGATTGCGCTGACCATGGGCCTGAAGTCTCCCGGAGCCACGGTGTGGGCCGTCGACGTCAACGAGCGCAGCGTTGCCTTGACCAACGACAACGCCGCGTCGTTGGGTCTGGACAACGTGCATGCCTGCCTGCCGGACGAAGTGGACCCGTCGCTGCAGTTCGAAACCATCTGGTCAAACCCGCCGATCCGGATCGGCAAGAGTGAACTTCACGAGCTGTTGTTGCTGTGGCTGCCCAGGCTCGCGCGGGGAGGCACCGCCTGGCTGGTGGTCCAGAAGAATCTGGGGTCGGACTCGCTGCAGCGCTGGCTCTCGAACGAACTGCCGCCGGACTTCTCCGTCAGCCGGGAAAGCACCGCCAAGGCCTTCCGCGTGCTCTGCGTCCGGCGCGCAGGCTGAACCGCTTCCCTCAGACCACGGTGCCGCGGGACACCAGCACGGCCGGACCACTCAGCTCCACATGTTCGCGCCCGTCCGCCGCCGGGAGGAACCGGACGCGGACTGTCCCACCGGGGACTCCGACCTGCCAGTCATCGGGAGCTCCGTTACCGGCCCAGTAGCGGATGGCAACGGCGGCAGCGCAGGCACCTGTCCCGCAGGACTGTGTCTCCCCCACCCCCCGCTCGTGCACCCGCATGCTGATGTGCCCGGCTCCGTCGGCGACGAGGGGTTCTGCCGGCACCACAAATTCCACGTTGGTTCCGTGTGCGGGAAGCGGATCCACTGCCGGCGCTGCGAACAGTTCGGTGGCAGCAAGTTCTTCGAGTCCGGCAAGAGCCACGACGGTATGCGGGTTGCCCATGCTCACGGACAGGGCCGGCCGCGGTACTTCCAGGCCGCCGGCGCTGACGGTGGAGTCCATGGCCCTGGCTGCAGCCTCGGCGGGGAAAATGAATTCCCAAGGACCCATGTCCACCGCGTAGCCATTGGCAGACCGACGGATGACCTTGGTCCCCGCCCTGGTCCCTATCGTCAAAGACTCCCCCGCCGCCAGCTCGACCAGCCCCTCGGCCAGCAGGAAATGCACGAAGACGCGGACGCCGTTGCCGCACATCTCGGAGACTGAGCCATCACCGTTGCGGTAGTCCATGAACCACTCGGCCTCGGGCGCCGCCGCCAGCAGTTCCCTGCCCTCGGGCAGGTGCTCTGAACGGACGGCACGGATCAGCCCATCCGCACCAATGCCCAGATGTCGGTGGCACAGCGCAGCCACGGCCTGGGGCGTAATGTCCTTGACCCCTTCCGGATCGGCAATCAGCACAAAGTCGTTGCCGGTTCCATGCCCTTTGGCAAAGGACAGCCCGGACAGGGCGGACAAATGGTCAGGAAGGGGTGTGATCACGCTTCCAGCTTAGCGAGGTGCCCGGCTGCCTTATCCGCCAACAGTGGATCCTGCGAGTCAAGCCAGTGGATCCGGGGATCAGCCCGGAACCAGGTCAGCTGGCGCCGGGCGAATTTGCGGGTGGCGGTGATGGTGTCCTCGACGGCGGTGTCTTGGCTCCATTCGCCGTCGAGCACCCGGAGGAACTGGGCGTAGCCGAGCGCGCGCGAGGCCGTCCGGCCCTGCCGCAGGCCCCGCCGGTCCAGTGCGGCGACTTCGTCCAGCAGGCCGCTCTCGACCATCGCATGAACGCGGCGGGCAAGGCGGTGCTTGAGCTGTTCGCGGTCCACTTGGAGGCCGATCTGCACGGTGGGGCGGACGTACTGCCGTTCTGGCATGTAGGAGCTAAAGGGACGCCCAGTCAGCTGCCGCACTTCCAGCGCACGAACCACCCGCCGGGCGTCGCCCAGCCGGCCGGCCGAGACCGGATCAACGTCCCGGAGCTGTTCCCGCATTGCCTCGAGGCCGCGGCTGGCCAGCTCTTCCTCCAAGGCGCGGCGCAGGGCCGGGTCGGTGCCGGGAAACTCGATCGCGTCGATGGCCGCGCGGACATACAGCCCGGACCCGCCGGCAAGGATGGCCCGGCGGCCCCGGTTGTGAATGGCCTCGATCGCGTCGCGGGCCCGCTGCTGGTAGGCCGAGACGCTCGCTTCTTCCGTGACGTCGAGGATGTCCAGCAGGTGGTGGGCCACCCCTTGCCGTTCGGCCACCGTCATCTTGGCCGTCCCGATGTCCATTCCGCGGTAGAACTGCATGGAATCGGCGTTGATCACTTCTCCGTCCAGCCGTTGGGCCAGCTCGACGGCGAGATCGGATTTTCCGGATCCGGTGGGGCCGACGACGGCGATAACCGCCGGGCTGTCCTGCTGGCTGTGTTGGTCGGCCGGCATCGCGCTCAGGCGGGCCGGACCGGCAGCGCGGGCATGCCCAGCGAAACCTGGGCCGGTTTGCTGCCCGGGGCCGCGGGTACCCCGCAGGAGTCCGCCTGGGAGCGGTCCCACGCATCCCCGGCGCGCGAGCGGCGCAGTTGGTAGTCCGAGGCGGAAACCGGATCGGCGATCAGGTGGAAGGGGGCAGCTTCGGTGACCGTCACCGTAACCAAGTCGCCAGGACGCGGTGCCTGCGCGCCATCGGGCACGGAGAAGTGCACCAGCCGCTGGTCGCGGGCCCGGCCGGAGAGCCGGTGGGTCTCCCCTGCTTTGCGTCCTTGCTGCGCGGTGACCATGACCTCAACCTGGCTGCCCAGCTGTTTGGCGTTTTCTTCCGCGGCGATCCTGTCCTGCAAGGCGGTTAAGCGCTCGTAGCGTTCTTGGACCACGGCCTTGGGCAGCTGGTCCGGCAGCTCGGCGGCCGGGGTGCCGGGCCGCTTGGAGTACTGGAAGGTGAAGGCGCTGGCGAAACGGGCCTGTTCCACCACCGCCAGCGTTGCCTGGAAGTCCTCCTCGGTCTCACCGGGGAACCCGACGATGATGTCGGTGGAAATGGCCGCATGGGGAATCCGTTCACGCACCTTGTCCAGGATGCCCAGGAACTTCTTGGAGCGGTAGGACCGGCGCATGTCTTTCAGGACCTTATCCGAGCCGGACTGCAGCGGCATGTGCAGCTGCGGCATGGCGTTGGGGGTCTCGGCCATGGCGTCGATGACGTCGTCGGTGAAGGCGGCCGGGTGCGGACTGGTGAAGCGCACCCGTTCCAGGCCGTCAATGCTGCCGCAGGCGCGCAGCAGCTTGGCGAAGGCTCCGCGGTCACCGAACTCCACCCCGTAGGAGTTCACGTTCTGCCCGAGCAGCGTGACTTCAATGGCGCCGTCGTCGACCAGTGCTTGGACCTCCGCCAGGATCTCGCCCGGCCGGCGGTCGCGTTCCTTGCCGCGCAGCGACGGGACAATGCAGAACGTGCAGGTGTTGTTGCAGCCGACGGAGATGGAGACCCAGCCGGAGTACACCGCATCGCGCTTGGTGGGCAGCGTCGAGGGAAACACATCGAGCGATTCCAGGATTTCCAGTTGCGCTTCGTTGTTGTGCCGGGCACGCTCCAGCAAGGCCGGGAGCGAACCCACGTTGTGCGTGCCGAAGACCACATCTACCCAAGGCGCCTTTTTCAGGATCGTCTCGCGGTCTTTTTGGGCCAGGCAGCCGCCAACGGCGATTTGCATCCCGGGATGGCGTTCCTTGACCGGGGCCAGCTGGCCCAGATTGCCGTACAGCTTGTTGTCCGCGTTCTCCCGAACCGCACAGGTGTTGAAGACCACGACGTCGGCCTGCCCGGCTTGGGCTTCGACCATCCCGGCGGCTTCGAGCAGCCCGGCAAGCCGCTCGGAATCGTGCACGTTCATCTGACAGCCGAAGGTGCGCACCTGATAGGTGCGGGCTTCCGGCTGCTTCTCGATGATGGGGGCGGGGACAGTCAAACTCACCTTACAAGGGTACGGCCTGCGGCCGGACTAGCCACAATCTGCAGCCGGTCCGGAATTAGTACCAATTGTTGGCCAGGTGGAAGTTCAAGGCCGAGCACGGGGAGCCGTGGCGGGACTCGATGTAGCCCAGCCCCCAATCGACCTGTGTCTCGAAGTTTGTCTGCCAGTCGGCGCCGGCGGCCGTCTTGTCATGGAACGGGCTCTGAGGAATGCCATGTGCGCCGCGGGATTGGTCACTGTCCCAGAGCCTTTCGAGGCAGCCCAATTGTCCGGCACCCCAGCCGAAGGAGGCCAGCGCCCTTTCCATGTAGGCCTTGGCAAGGCTCGGATCGTTCCGCGATTCTTGCGCCTCGACGGCAGCTTTCTCTTGGGCCGCCCTTGCTTCAGCAGCCCGCTGGCCAGCGCTCCCCCCTTGGGTATCACGCTGTACTGGCGTTTCGGCGGCTGCCGGTTTTTCTGCCTCTTTCCCACCGGCGGGTGCTTCCCCTTCAGCTTTCGCGGCAGCGGTCTTTTTCACTGCTGGCTCTTGGCGTGCCTGACCCGGCTGCGCGGCATCCTTGCCTGCGGCCTCTTGGCCCGCCTGACCCGGTTGCACGGCATCCTTGCCCGCTGCCTCTTGGCGTGCCTGACCCGGCTGCGCGGCATCCTTGCCCGCTGCCTCTTGGCGTGCCTGACCCGGCCGCGCGGCATCCTTGCCCGCTGCCTCTTGGCCCGCCTGACCCGACTTCGCGGACTTGTTCCCGGCGGCGGTACTTGTAGGTGCCCCCGCAGCTTGCTGGTGGAGGTCATCACCCGCTACCTGGCCACGCCGTTCGGCAGGATCAGCTAAGCCGACAAACTCCATGAGGGGTGCTGTAATCGATCTCACGACTTCCGAGGCGTCTTGCCCTGTGCCGACGCCGCTGACAACTCCAGTTGTGCCCACCGCGGCAACAGAACATAGTGTCAGGCCTGCTGCGATCCTGAGGCGGCGTTGCCTGCGGCCACGCCGGCGTTGCTGGGTTTTCTGACGACGTTCGTTCTGCGGTGCACTCACAGTCGCACTACGGTAATCGAACCCGGGAAAAGTCTCAAAACGATAACGACGCTGATGGCGGCCGGTCCTCCGCCTGACGCCGTGCCGCGTCAGAAGTCCGGGGTGCCTGCAGCTCCGAGTTCTTCATCCGCAACCCGGAAGGCCAGCGACGCAGAGTAACCCTTGCGGGCCAGCATGGAAACCAGCCGGCGCAGGTGCTTGTCCCGTTCGGAGCGGTCGTGCAGTTGCCAATCGGGACGGATTTTGCGGCGGACCAAGCTGCGGGCTGCTTCCAGCTCGTCGTCAGCCGACAGCTGGTCCAGCGCTTGCTCGGCCATATCGCCGACGATGCCTTTATCGGCAAGCTCACGCTTGAGCGCTGCCCGTGCCAGCGAACGGGTCTGTGACCGGCTTTGCACCCACATTCGGGCGAACTCGGCGTCGTCAATGAGGTTGACCTCTTCGAACCGCTCGAGTACTGCCTCGGCGACGTCACCCGGGACGCCGCGCTCAGCCAGCTTCGCAGCCAGCTGGGCGCGGCTCTTCGGGGATTGTGTCAGTGAGCGCAGGACCACCGAGCGGGCGACGCCGTAAGGGTCGGCGTCCGGGCCTAGATCCGCTGGGCTGCCCGGCGTCGGGCCGCCTTGTCCGTGCCTGGGCACCACTTAGAATCCGTCGACGGCCTTGAGCTTCGGCCCGCCCTCTTCTCCGTTGTCCGGGACCGCGTCGATGCCGAGCTTCTGCCGGATCTTGCGCTCCAGCTCATCTGCCAGGTCCGGGTTGTCGATCAGGAACTTGCGGGCGTTTTCCTTGCCTTGGCCGAGCTGGTCGCCGTCATAGGTAAACCAGGCGCCAGACTTTTTCACGAGTGAATGCTCCACACCCATGTCGATCAGACCGCCCTCGCGCGAGATGCCGTGGCCATACAGAATGTCGAATTCTGCCTGCTTGAACGGCGGCGCCATCTTGTTCTTGACGATCTTGGCCCGGGTCCGGTTGCCCACCGGATTGGCTCCATCCTTCAAGGTCTCAATGCGGCGTACGTCGATGCGCACCGAGGCGTAGAACTTCAGCGCCTTACCGCCGGTGGTGGTCTCCGGGCTGCCGAAGAACACGCCGATCTTTTCGCGCAACTGGTTGATGAAAATGGCAGTGGTCTTCGACTGGTTCAGCCGCCCGGTAATTTTTCTCAGCGCCTGGCTCATCAATCGGGCCTGGAGGCCGACGTGGCTGTCGCCCATTTCGCCTTCAATTTCCGCACGCGGTACCAGGGCTGCGACGGAGTCGATCACGATGATGTCGAGCGAGCCGGAGCCGATCAGCATGTCCATGATTTCCAGCGCCTGCTCGCCGGTATCCGGCTGTGATACCAGCAGCGCGTCAGTGTCCACACCGAGCTTCTTGGCATATTCCGGGTCCAGCGCGTGCTCGGCGTCGATGAAGGCAGCAATTCCGCCGTTGCGCTGGGCGCTGGCGACGGCGTGAAGCGCCACAGTGGTCTTACCCGAGGATTCCGGACCGTAGATCTCAACCACACGGCCCCGAGGCAGGCCGCCGATGCCCAAGGCGGCATCAAGGGCGATCGAACTGGTGGAGATCGTTTCGATGGGGGCGCGGGTGTCGTCGCCGAGCCGCATCACCGAGCCCTTGCCGAACTGCTTGTCGATCTGCGCCAGTGCAGCTTCCAGTGCCTTCTCGCGGTCAGCTGGTGCGGCCATTGTTCACCTCAGTCTCTTGCGGCCCTCGGGCCTTGTCTGTCTTGACTCTTCCGACCGTAGCGTCCGGCTCGGACAAAATCGGGATCGGCAGCGGAGCGTGTGGATAATCCGGCCTCTCGGCGCTCTGTGTAGAAGTTTAGCGGGACCCGAACACACTTTCGAACATATCGTTGTTTTCGTCAGGGCGTGTCCGCTCAGCCGCGTGGCTCGCGGTCCTTGCCCCAGCGCCGCTCCTGCGGAACATCTTGAATATCGCAGACGGCGAGCCACACCGTTTTCGGTGGAATTCCTGCGGCCAACGCTTCGGTGGCGGTCCGCCCGCCGAGTTGCCCCAGCACCAAATCCGCGGCGAGGACATGCGAATAGGCAGACCCGAATTCGTCGTCCATCAACCGCCAGAAGTCACTGATTCGCACGCGTACATCTTCTCACGTGTCCCTCCTACACGGACGGCCCGCGTCAAGATTCTGCGAAGCTGCAAGCGGCCTGCGGCGCGTCCGCAGCAGATTCTCTGCGCCGGCCCCGGCGCTCATTAGAATAAGGCCATGACAGACCATGCCGCGGACAGCGCAGATGCAGCGTTCGATAATGCCATCGAAGCTCTTGAACGGCAGTTGAGCTTGCTCTGGCGCCGGGCCAGGGCGAACTCCCACCGGGTGGCGCGAACCGTGCACCCGGACATGGAGCCGGCCGCCTACGGGCTTCTGCTGATCCTTCAGCGGGAGCATTCGTTGCGGCTCACGGAACTGGCGGCGGCCATTGGCGTCGGCAAGCCCTCTGTCAGCCGCCAAATTGCCATGCTCGAGCAGCTGGGATTGGTGGGCAAGCAGGCGGATCCATTGGACGGGCGGGCGCAGTCAATCACCCTGACACCCGCAGGGTTGGAAAAACTGGCCGAGGCGCAGGCCGCCCGCAAAATCGCCTTTCACGAGCGACTGGGCGACTGGTCCGTCGAAGACCTGTCAACGCTGGGACAGCTGCTGGACCGGCTGAACGCCTCCTACGCCAACGAGCCGCCGTTCCATTAAGGGCAGCCGTCCGGCCAGGCACGGCCGGGCACAGCGAACACTGCAGGCACAATGAAACGGGCCGCTTCAGCCGTAGTGGCGGAAGCGGCCCGTTAGGGTCTTTGGTCAGTATCGGGCGGAAGCCAAACCGCGGAGTTCCTCGGGCAGTTCGTCGGGAATATCGCCGACAAACTCGCGAGAGAGCTCCTGCGGAACGGTATCGGGAATGACCACGCCCTCGGCGTCTGCGACCCGGTCGCTCACTTCCCGCAGCATGTGCGACAGGGGGACGTCCAGTGCCGAGCAGATCGAGGACAACAGTTCAGACGACGCTTCCTTCTGGCCGCGTTCGACTTCGCTCAGGTAGCCAAGGGAGACGCGGGCGCTGTGCGACACTTCACGCAGGGTTCGTCCCTGCCGCTGCCGGACATCACGGAGGACATCGCCAATTTCGTGTCGCAGCACTACCATTTTGCGCTCCTTCTGCTCCCTACGGGGTTCTTCGGCCAATCCCACATCACGCCAACGGACTACACCGTTTACGGACACGGGCTGCTTTACCATCTGTATCGCCTTGCTCCCTCTTAAGGTGGGCGGCATCTGCCGCTGGTTTCAAGCCTAGGCCAACAACCTAACAGCTGCTGACACCTTTGATAACTACTGGATCAATATTTTTGTTCCCCGGGCTCAAATCTGCAATCCCGATGGAACTGCCTCCTCAGCGTCGACCGCCCGGCCCAGTTCAGTGATGGCGGCTTCGCAGGCCTGCTGCCGGATCCGGCCGCGGTCCCCGTCGAAGCGGAATTCAACGGCCCGTGTTCCTTGGGGGGCTGCGACGCCGATCCACACGGTTCCCACCTCCCGGCCCCCGTGCGGTTCCGGCCCGGCAACGCCGGTGGTGGATACCGCGATGTCCGCCTGCAGCACGCGCCTGGCTCCCTCGGCCATTTGGCAGGCGACGGCTTCGGTGACTGCCCCCTCGCGCGCCAACAGGTCCGCGTCGACGCCGAGCACGGCCGCCTTGATCTGGCTTTGGTAGGACACGATACCGCCTTGGAGCGTGCCCGACGCCCCGGGCACGGTGGCCAGTTCGGCCGCGACCATTCCGGCCGTCAATGATTCGGCCGTGGCCACCGTCAGTTTCCGGGCGATGGCTGCCGCAACCACGGCCGCGGCCGGGCTGGTGTTCATCGCTGGCCCTCGCTGCCTGCGAGGGAAGCGCGGCGCAACTTCAGGGCTTTCACGACGTAGTCGACGCCGGTCACCACGGTGACAGCGACCGCCAGCATCATGACGGCGAAGGCAACCCAGACGGCCCAGGGGCCCAGCCAGGTGTCCAGCGGCAGCAGATAGAGGAAGATCGCCAGCGTCTGGAGTACGGTCTTCAGTTTGCCGCCGCGCGAAGCCGGCATGACCCCGTACTGAATCACGACGAAACGCAGCACGGTGATGCCCAGCTCGCGGACCAGAATAACGATGGTGATCCACCACGGCAGGTCGCCCAACACCGATAGCAGGACCAAGGCCGAACCAATCAGGAGCTTGTCGGCGATCGGATCGGCGATCTTGCCGAAGTTGGTGATCAGGCCCCGGCTGCGGGCCAGATCGCCATCTAGCTTGTCTGTGTAGATAGCGACGGCGAAAACCAACACCGCCAGCCAGCGGAACACTCCCCCGGCGCCGCCGTCAGCCAGCAGAAACCAGATGAAGAACGGAACCAGCAGGATCCGCACCGTCGTCAGGACATTGGCGATGTTGAGCAGGGGCACGGGCCGGGACACTGAATCAGTCACGCGTTCAAGGCTACCCGCCTGCCGATCGCTTCGGCCGCCGGCCGACTCGCAGCAGCCCGCGGACGTCACCTCCCGGTCAGGTTCCAGGCGTCCTCGGACCCGGCATCGTCCTCGTCGCCGTCGTAATAATCCACCGCCTGGGGCCGGGCGTCGAGGTCCTCAGCGACCAGGTCGCGCGGGCCCTCGAACCCATGGTTGGCATTGGCATTGTCCGCCAGCGCCTCGGTCAGCGGGTCCGCAGCCCCGGCCTCGCCGGGGGCAGCGGCTGCCGGCTCGTCGCCCCGGATGGCGGCCAGCGTCGCGGCGAGGTCGTCCGGCTTGACCAGCACGTCGCGTGCCTTGGAGCCCTCGGACGGACCCACTACTCCCCTGGATTCCAACAGGTCCATCAGGCGGCCGGCCTTGGCAAACCCGACGCGCAGTTTCCGCTGGAGCATCGAGGTGGAACCGAACTGGGTGGTGACCACCAGTTCGGTGGCCTGCAGCAACACGTCCAGATCGTCGCCGATATCGTCGTCGATCTGCTTCTTCGGCGCCTCGACGGCGACGTCGTCGCGGTAGACCGCCTGCAATTGCCCCTTGACGTGTTCAACGACCCTATGGATTTCCGACTCGGAAACCCAGGCGCCCTGCACACGCATCGGCTTGCTGGCACCCATCGGCAGGAACAAGGCGTCGCCCTGGCCGATCAGTTTCTCCGCGCCGGGCTGGTCCAGCACCACGCGGGAGTCGGTCACGGACGAGGTCGCGAAGGCCATCCGGGACGGGACGTTGGCCTTGATCAGGCCGGTGACCACATCCACCGAGGGGCGCTGGGTGGCCAGCACCAGGTGGATACCGGCGGCACGGGCCAGCTGGGTGATGCGGACAATCGAGTCCTCGACGTCCCGCGGGGCGACCATCATCAGGTCGGCGAGCTCGTCCACGATCACCAGCAGGTACGGATACGGCTTGACCACGCGTTTGGAGCCGGCCGGCGGAACTACCTTGCCGTTGCGCACGGCCTTGTTGAAGTCGTCGATGTGCTTGAAGCCGAAGTTGGCCAGGTCGTCGTAGCGCGTGTCCATCTCGCGGACCACCCACTGCAGCGCCTCGGCGGCCTTCTTCGGATTGGTGATGATCGGTGTGATCAGGTGCGGCACGCCCTCGTACGCGGTCAGTTCCACGCGCTTGGGGTCCACCATGACCATCCGCACCTCGTCCGGCGTCGACCGCATCAGGATGGAGGTGATCATCGAGTTCACGAACGAGGACTTGCCCGCACCGGTGGCGCCGGCGACGAGCAGGTGCGGCATCTTGGCCAGGTTGGCCAGCACGAAGCCGCCCTCCACGTCCTTGCCCACGCCCATGACCATCGGGTGGTCGGTCTTGCGGGCGTTGTTCGAGCGCAGCACGTCGCCCAGGGACACCGTCTCGCGGTCGGTGTTCGGGATCTCGATGCCGATCGCGGACTTGCCCGGGATCGGCGACAGGATGCGGACATCGGAGCTGGCCACGGCGTACGAAATATTCTTGGACAGCGCCGTGACGCGCTCCACCTTGGTCCCTGGCGAGAGCTCGATTTCGTAGCGTGTCACGGTCGGCCCGCGGGAGAACCCGGTCACCTTCGCATCGACCTTGAACTGGTCCAGCGTCTCGGTCAGGGCGTTGACGACGGCGTCGTTCGCCTCCGAGCGTTCCTTCGACGGCGGTCCGGGCGGCAGGAAATCGGACGGCGGCAGCGTGTACGCGACGTCACCGGCCAACTGCAGCTGTTCGGTGCGCTGCGGGATTGGGGTGGTCGGCGGCTGCGGCTGCACCGGATTGGACGGCACCGAGGGGGCGGCGGAGGCAGGCGGGGCGGCGGGCAGTACCGGCAGCGCTTCGGTAGCACCTTCGGGGACCAGTCCCTGGTCCCGCTTGATCTTCTCGACCGCCAGCTCTGCTTGGGTGGGCCGCCGCACTCCCGGCGGCACGGCCGGAGCCGATTCCTCCGGCGGGGCCTGGTCCTCCGGCTCCTCCTTGTCCTCGATCACCGCGGTCTCGAAGGCTTCGTCGAAGTAGAAACCCTCATCGTCGGTGCCGGCTTCTTCGGCCTTGCGCTTGCCGAAGAGTTTGCGCCGCGGCTTGCGTTCCTTGACCGGAGCCTCGGCGGCGTAGAGGTAGCTCTGATCGTGCGAGTCGCGCGGCTGGTACGGCGCTGCTTCGGCGGACGGGTCCTGGCCCATCAGGCGCTCGTAGAGCATCCGCAGACGCACCGGGATATGGCGGAACGGCGTGGCGGTGATGATCAGGATGCTGGTGAAGGCCAGCAGTCCGTAGACGGCGACCGGCAGCCACAAGCTGACCGCCGCCAGCGGGGCCGCGAGCAGGAAGCCGGCCATCCCGCCGGCTGCCCACAACGCGTCGAAGCCGTCCGCCAGGGCGGGCTGGCCACCGATCACGTGCGCGAGGCCGGAGCCCGATGCGAGGGCAAGGACGAGGCCAATGGAGATGCGGCTATTGGCCTGGGACTCCTCCGGGTGGCGCATCAGGCGCACGGCCATGATCAGCAGCAGTACCGGCAGCACCAGCGCCATCCAGCCGAAGGTTCCGCCGGCCACCGCGTGCACCACGTCTCCGAACCAGCCGTCCAGGGCCCACCACTCCACGGTGGCCACGCAGGCGGCCAGCAGCAGCAGGAAGAATCCGGTGCCGTCGCGGCGCAATTCGTGGTCGGGCCGGACATCGGGACCCAGTTTCCGTACGCCCGCTGCCACCGGACGGGCCAGGCTCATCCACAGCCCGTGGATCATCCTTGGCAGCAGCGGCAGCTGCTCCTCGGGGGGCTGCACAGCCAGCACTTTGGTCTTGCTGGAACGCCCCGCTGAGGAGCGCGCAGTAGTGCCTGTACCCTTACCGCGCGACTGCTGGGTGCCTTTTCGGGCAGGGGAAGTACGAGTCGCCATAGTCGCAAGGTTACCGGCTGAAGCTGCCCATCCGCGGGATTTGGCCCGCGAGGAGCAGCTGCGCCGGACCCGGTCAGGCCTCCAGGACCACCGGGACGATCATTGGCCGGCGGCGGTGCCGCTTGTTCACCCACGTGCCGATCACCCGGCGCACCACTTGCTGCAGCTGGTACGTCGTGTGGTCCTTGTTGTTGACCACTGCCTCTTCGAGCGCGCTGATGATCTTCGGTTTGATGTCGTCGAAGACCGAATCATCCTCGGCGAAACCGCGGGCGTGGATGTCCGGCCCGGAGACAATCTGGCCGGTGCTGCGGTTGACCACGGTGATGACGGAGATGAACCCCTCCTCGCCCAGGATCCGCCGGTCCTTGAGGTCGGCGTCGGTGATCTCGCCAACGCTTGATCCATCGACGTACACGTAGCCGCATTCAATTTGGCCGACGATCCGTGCGGTGCCGTCCTTCAGGTCGACAACCGATCCGTCGTCCGCCAGCAGGACGTTTTCCGCCGGCACGCCGGTCTGCTCGGCCAGCCGTCCATTGGCAATCAGGTGGCGGGTCTCGCCGTGCACCGGCAGGGCGTTCTTAGGCCGCAGGATGTTGTAGCAGTACAGCAGCTCGCCGGCAGCAGCGTGTCCGGACACGTGGACCTTGGCGTTGCCCTTGTGGATCACGTCGGCGCCGAGCTTCAACAAGCCGTTGATGACCCGGAAGACAGCGTTTTCGTTGCCGGGAATCAACGACGACGCCAGGATCACCGTGTCCCCCTTGCCGACCTGGATGCGGTGGTCGCCGTTGGCCATTCGGGACAGGGCAGCCATAGGCTCGCCCTGCGATCCGGTGGACATCAGCACGATCCGGTCGTCCGGAAAGTCCTCCACGTTCTTCAGGTCCACCAGGATGCCCTCGGGAACATTCAGGAAGCCCAGTTTGGCGGCGATGTTCATGTTGCGCACCATGGAGCGGCCGACGAAGGCAACATGCCTGCCGTGCGCGGCAGCGGCGTCGAGCACCTGCTGGACGCGGTGGATGTGGGAGGAAAAGGAGGCCACGATGATGCGTTTCTGCACCTGGCCGAAGAGACGCTCCAGTACCGGGCCGATTTCCTTTTCCGCGGTGGTGAAGCCGGGAATGTCGGCGTTGGTGGAGTCGGACATGAACAGGTCCACGCCCTCCTCGCCGAGGCGGGCGAAAGCGCGCAGGTCGGTGATCCGCCCGTCCAGCGGCAGTTGGTCCATCTTGAAGTCGCCGGTGTGCAGTACGGTGCCGGCAGCGGTCCGGACGAAGACCGCCAGCGCGTCCGGGATCGAGTGGTTGACCGCTACGAATTCGCATTCGAAGGGCCCGAATTGCTCGATTTGCCCTTCGGCAACGGTGAGCGTGTAGGGATTGATCCGGTGTTCAACCAGCTTGGCCTCGACCAGGGCCAGGGTCAGCTGCGAACCGATCAGCGGAATGTCCTGCCGCATCCGTAAAAGGTACGGGACGGCACCGATGTGGTCCTCGTGCCCGTGGGTCAGGACCACGCCGACGACGTCGTCGAGCCGGTCCTCAATGTAGGAGAAGTCCGGCAGAATCAAGTCCACCCCGGGTTGGTGCTCTTCCGGGAAAAGCACGCCGCAGTCGACCACCAGCAGTTTCGAGTCGATCTCGAAGACGGCCATATTGCGGCCGATCTCTCCGAGTCCGCCGAGCGGAACGATCCGGAGCGTGCCCGGTTCGAGGGCGGGCGGGGTGCGCAGCTGGGTCAGCGTGGATTCGCTCATCGGGCGTTCAGGGCCTCCAGCGCCCAGCCGGCCTCGACCAGGTCAGCGCGGACGGGCGCGAGCTCGGCCTCCGACGGTTCCACCAGCGGCAGCCGGACCACCGAGTTGGGCAGGACACCCTGCCACTTCAAGACCTGCTTGGCGGCGACTGCGCCCTGCACGTGGGTCATCACGGCCCGGATCACCGGGTCCAATTCGAAGTGGAGCCGGCGCGCGGTGGCGAAGTCCCCCGCCAGCGCGGCATCGACCAGTTCGCGGAACTGCCGGGTGGCCACGTGGGCGGTCACGCTCACCACGCCCACGGCTCCGGCCGCCATCAGCGGCAGGGTCAGCCCGTCGTCGCCCGAATAGACGTCCAGGTCCGTGTTGGCCAGGACGCGGGTGGTCTCGCCGTAGTCCGCCTTCGCATCCTTGAGTGCCACGATGAGCGGGTGCTCTGCCAGCCGGATCAGGGTCTCCGTCGCGATCGAGATGCCCGCGCGGCCGGGGATGTCGTACACCATGACCGGCAGGCCGATGGCGGAAGCGATGGTTTCGATGTGGGCCTGGACGCCGGCCTGGCTCGGCTTGTTGTAATACGGAGCGGTGATGAGCAAGCCGTCCACGCCGACGGCGGCGGCACGCCGGGACAGGTTGATGGAGTGGCGCGTGTCGTTGGTGGTGGATCCGGCAATGACCTTGGCCCGTCCACCGACTGCCTCTACGACCGTGCGGAACATCGCTTCGTTCTCGTCATCCGTGAGCGTTGATGTTTCGCCGGTGGTGCCGGTAACGACGAGCCCGTCACAGCCGTCTTGGACCAGTTTGTCGGCCAGTTCCGCCGCCTTCCCGTAGTCCACCTCGCCCTCCTCGGTGAAGGGGGTGACCATAGCGGTGACCAGGGTGCCGAAGGGATACTCGCGAACGTCAGACTCAGCCATAGGGAAAACGTTACCGTGTTCGGCGGCCGGATCAGGCAATGGCGCACACGCGGCGGCACAGGGCGGCCGGGCGCAGGAGGTGGCGGCGCCGGCCTGTGTCCGGCAGCCGGCGCGGGTGCCTCAGCGGATTGCGTGGACCCGTTCCAGGAAACCCGTCAGCAGTGCGGTGACCTCTTCCTGGGCGGAGAGGCAGCCGGCGTGGTCCAAACCGGGCAGTTCAACAAAGTGTCCGTCCGGCAGCAAGGCGGCGGCCTGGCGCGATTCCTCGGCCCGGGGGTGGTCCTTGCTGCCGGCGAGCAGCAGGACGGGCAACTGGATCTGTTGGACGTCGCGCGGATCGAGGCCCGGCAGCGCCTCGCCGGCGCGGAAGTAGGCTGCCAGCGCTGCCGGGTCGTTCGCCAGGAAGGCGTGCCGGGTGGCCGGGTCCACCGCCACGGTGCGGCGATCGTTCCAGCGCCGGATGAACTCTTCCATGCCGCCCGTCTCGAGCGCTTCCAGATAGTCGGGAAAGAAGAGCTTGCCGACCTGGCCGGCCATGCTTCGGTGGGTTCCGCCGAGCATGGTGAGTGAACGGAGGCGGTGCTGCCGGGATGCGGCCATCGCCAGTCCGACCCGTGCACCGAAGGAGTAGCCGAAGTAATGCGTGCTCTGCAGCCCGCAGGCGTCCAGCACCGCTTCGACGTCGCCGATGAAGCGCTCCATCGTGTAGGCGTCATCATGGTGCGGTTTGTCACTGCGGCCATGCCCGCGCATGTCCAGCGAGACCACCCGGTACTGCGGCTTCAGCGCGCGCTGGTAGCCCAGTCCCCGCCAGGCGGCCTTGGACAACGCCGTGCCGTGGACCAACAGCAGCGGTTCGCCGGTGCCGGTGTCCTCATAAGCCAGCCGCACGCCGTCGTACTCATTGACGGCGAATCCCATCATGGCCGCTCCCTGGCCGCCGGAGAACAGTTTGCGAAGGTGTCCATTCCCTCACGGTATCGTGTGCCGGCCGCGGATTTCCCCACCGGCCCTCCGGCCGGCTGTGAGAATATCGGTGCATGCCCTCTGCTCCCGCCGGCCAACGGATTGCCGGGATCGACGCCGCCCGCGGCATCGCCCTGCTGGGCATGATGGCTACGCACATCTTTGCGCCGTGGACTGCCGGGACGGATCCGGAGCCGAATTTTGTTGGCCTGGTGTTGTCCGGGCGGTCCTCGGCGCTGTTCGCGGTCCTGGCCGGAGTGGGGCTGGCGCTGCTGACCGGCGGCAGCCGCAGCCACCAGGGCGGCAGCCTGGCTGCCGACCGCGGCGGCATTGCCGTGCGCGCCCTGCTGATCGCTGCGGTCGGCATGATGCTGGGCACGCTGGAAGTGAACGTGGCGGTGATCCTGGTCCACTATGCGGTGCTGTTCCTGTGCGCGCTGCCGTTCCTCCAGCTGCGCCGAGGGGTGCTGGCGCTATGGGCCGCCGGATGGATCATCCTCTCCCCGGCGCTGGCGCATCTGCTGCGCCCAGTGGCGGAGGCGGCCGTGGACCCGGCTGAACTGGGCCACAATCCCATGGTCTACGACCTGCTGATGCCCGCTACGCTGCTCAGCGACCTTTTCCTGACCGGCTATTACCCGGTGGTGCAATGGCTCGGCTACCTCCTCGCCGGCTTGCTGATCGGCCGGCTGGCACTGCAGCGCACCGGCGTGCAGCTGGGGCTGCTGGCCGTGGGCGCAGTGCTGGCGGTGGCAGCCAAAGCCGGCTCCTGGCTGGTGATGGACCGGCTGGGCGGTTATGCCGAAGTAGCGGCCACCGAGCCGGCGCAACGGGCGGACTTCGACCTGGTGTACCAGGTGAACATGAGCTGGGTCGAGCAGCGCGGCTCGTGGTGGTGGCTGGGCGGTGCCTCGCCGCACTCCGGAACGAGCTTCGATCTACTGCACACGGTGGGCACCTCGGCCGTGGTCCTGGCGGTATGCCTGCTGCTGACCTCGCGGCTGCCGTGGCTGCTGCTGCCGCTCTCGGGCGCCGGCGCCATGACCCTGACGCTCTACTCCGCCCATGTCTGGGTCCTCAGCGCGCTGCCCCCGGACGCCCCGGATTTGCCGGTGTACCTGTGGCAGGCGGTTGCAGCGATAGCCATCGGGATGGTCTTCCACGCCTTGGGTTGGCGCGGACCGTTCGAACTGGTGACCTCCACCGCGTCCAGGCTCACCCGCGACGCGCTCCGGCCTGCCGGCAGCCGGTCCCGCTGAGCGGACGTACCGGCAGCCGGCGCACTCTCCGTTAGGAGCGGCTGAGTCCAATCGCGTGGCGCATCGACTCGCGGGCTCGCTTGCGGTCCCCGGCCGCGTCGTAGGCACAGGAGAGGCGGAACCAGCTGCGCCAGTCGTCCGGCGCTGCTTCGGCCTCGGCCTTGTATTTGAGGAACTCCTGGTCGGCTGCTTCCCGGACAATGCGCCCGCCGGGCGTGCGCGGCAGATTGTCCACCGGCAGGCCGCCTTCGGCTTCCAGCGTCCGGGCCAGCTTGGACATCCTGGAGCCGAAGAGCAATTCCCGGCTCAGCGCCCAGGCACCGACGACGGGCAGGATCACCAGGGCCACGCCCAGTCCTTTGGCCACCAGATCCGGTTCGCTGAGCATCAGCCAGGCGCGCTGCAGGGTGGCTATCAGATAGCCCACCAGCAGGACGATGATCACGCCGACCCAGATTTTTGCCCCGTGCCGGGCGTACCAGCCGACGCCGCCGTTGCCGTCGGGCTCGGCGGCCGTGTCTTCAGTGTGGCTCATGAAAGTTCCAGGTACCCGTCCAGTCCGTAGGTCAGTCCGGGCCGTCCTGTGACGGTCCGGACGCCCAGCAGCACGCCGGGCATGAAAGAGGCGCGGTCGAACGAATCGTGCCGGATGGTGAGCTGTTCGCCCGGCCCGCCGAGCAGCACCTCCTGGTGCGCCACCAGGCCGCGCAGCCGCACGCTGTGCACGCGCACGCCGTCCACATCCGCCCCGCGGGCACCGTCCAGTGCCTTGGTGGTGGCGTCCGGACCGGCGGGAACGTCGGCGGCCTCGCGGGCGGCGGCCACCAGCTGCGCGGTGCGGATGGCGGTCCCGGAGGGTGCATCCACCTTGTCCGGATGGTGCAGTTCGATGATTTCCACCGATTCGAAGTACTTGGCCGCCGTGGCGGCGAACGAGGATGCCAGCACCGAACCGAGCGCGAAGTTGGGCGCGATCAGTACGCCCGCCCCGGGGTGCTGCTCCAGCAGCTGCGCCAGCGAGGCGCGCTTGGCCTCGTCCCAGCCGGTGGTGCCGACCACTGCGTGCATGCCGCGTTCGACGGCGAACCGGACGTTGGCCTCGGTGCTCTCCGGGGTGGTCAGGTCCACCACCACCTGGGCTCCGGCGGAGACCAGTTCTTCGAGGGAGTCGCCGCGCTTCAGCGCCGCCACCAGTTCCAGGTCAGGGGCGGCTTCGACGGCCATGACGGCCTCGCTCCCCATCCGTCCGCCGGCGCCCAGCACGGCCACCGCAAGTTGCTCAGTCATGCCCTCCAGCGTATCGCTACTGGCCGATGCCGACCCATTCGGTGCTGCCGTCGGCGAAGTGTTGTTCCTTCCACACCGGCACCTCTTCCTTGATCCGGTCCACCAGGTCGGAGCAGGCGGCAAAGGCAGCGGCGCGGTGTGCCGACGCGACGGCGGCGACCAGGGCAGGATCGCCGATCGCCAGCGGTCCGGTGCGGTGCGCCACCCAGATCCGGACGCCGTCGTGCTCCGTGGCAATCCGGCCGGCCACCTCGGCGATCACGCGTTGCGCGCTCGGGTGGGCCGAGTAGGACAGCGCAGCCACGGCTTGGCCGCCGTCGTGGTTGCGGACCACGCCGCTGAAGCTGACCACGGCCCCGCACTCGGCCGAGTCCACCGCGGCAGCCGCTTCGGCGACGTCGATCGCGTTGCCGGTCACCGCCGCATACAACACCGTGCTGGTCATGGTTGTCCTTCCGTCCGCTGGGTGCTTCCAGTATCCCCCGGACCCGGGTGGCCGGCGTCGGTATCCCCTTCCAGCTGCGCGCAAATGTGGCCGATCAGCGGATCCAGGGCAGCCAACCCGTCGCGCACGCCGCCGGGAGATCCGGGCAGGTTGACCACAAAGGTGGATCCGGCGGTCCCGGCCACCCCCCTGCTCAGCGCCGCCAGCGGCGTCTTGCTGCGCCCGTAGGCGCGGATGGCTTCCATTACGCCCGGCAGTTCGCGTTCCAGTGCGACGGCGGTGATTTCCGGGGTGCGGTCGTCGGCAGCAAGTCCGGTTCCTCCGCTGGTGACGATGACGCGGGGGGCGGCGGCCAGCATCGTGCGCAGCGCGCGGCGGACCGGCTCACCGTCGGCGACGATCTGAGGGACTCCGGCTGCCAGCCCGTGGCCGGCCAGCCACTCGGAAATCAACGGCGCGCATTCGTCCTCGTAGGCCCCGGCGGCGGCGCGGGTGGAGGCGATGATGATGCCGGCGGTCCTGGCGCTCACAGGACCCAGTCCCCGCTCTTGCCTCCGGATTTGGCCAGCACCTTGATGTCGGAGATCACCGCATGCTTGTCCACCGCCTTGACCATGTCGTACAGGCTGAGCGCAGCCACCGAGGCGGCCGTCAACGCCTCCATTTCGACGCCGGTGACGGAACGGGTTTTAACCGTCGCTTCAATCCGCACCGAGTCCGCGGCCGGGAAGAAGTCCACGGTGACCTTGCTGATCGGCAGCGGGTGGCACAGCGGGATCAGCTGCGGTGTCTGCTTGGCCGCCATGATGCCGGCCACCCGGCTGACAGCCAGCGCATCGCCCTTCGGCAGCGAGCTGGCGACCAGCAATTCCACCACCTCCGGCCGGGTGGAGAGCACGGCCTGCGCGGTGGCCTGCCGGGTGGTTTCGTCCTTGCCGCTGACATCGACCATATGGGCCGTGCCGTCCTCGCGGACATGGGTCAGTCGTTCTGCATCGCTCATAGCAGCCATATTTCCACGTCCTGGCCGGCTTCCGCGTGCTCGATCCCCACGGGCAGGTGGACCAGCGCGTTGGATTGGGCCATCGCGTGCACCAGATGTGACTCCGCTCCGCCCACCAACCGCACCCGGCCGCCGTCGTAATGGCCGCGCCGCACCTGATGCTTGGCCCCAGGCGATTCGGCGGCTTCGGCCAGCGGGACCCGCAGCACGGTGCGCGGCGCCGGGGTGCCCAGCACGCTGGTCAGCGCCGGGCGCAGGAACATCTCGAAGGAGACCAGGCAGCTGACCGGGTTGCCGGGGAAGCCGAGGAAGACGGCTCCGCCGATCCGGCCGGCGCCCTGCGGGCCGCCCGGCTGCATCGCCACCGGGGAAAAAGCCACGCCTTCGGGCTCGAGCGCCAGCCGGACCACTTCGAAGGCCCCCTTGGAGATGCCGCCGGAGGTCAGCACCAGATCCGCCCGCTGGCGGCGCAGCTCGGCGTCCAGCAGGCGGCGGAATTCCGGTGCCGCATCGGCCAGGATCCGGGTCTCCACCACCTCGCAGCCGGCTTCCCGGAGCGAGGCGGCCAACATGGCGTTGTTGGCGTCGTAGATCTGGCCGGCGTCCAACCGTCCACCGGCGGCCACTACCTCGTCCCCGGTGCTCAGCAGCAGCACCCGCAACTGCGGCCGCACCTCGGCGGAGGCCAGGCCCAAGGCCGCCAGAAGCCCCAGCTGCGGTGCTTTCAGCACCGTTCCGGCGGTCAGCGCGAGGCTGCCGGCGGCAATATCGCTGCCGACGGCGCGGATATACCGCCCGGCCGGTGTCTCCGGCAGCCTGACCGTTTGTCCGTCGCGCTCGGTCAGGAACCTGTCCGGCGCCGCTTCCTCGATCGGTACGACGGCGTCCGCCCCCTCGGGCAGCATGGCCCCGGTCATGATCGGCGCGGCCGAGCCCGGCGGCAGCGCCGGCGCCGCATACCCGGCGGGAATCGTGGCCGCCACCGCGAGCTCCGCCCCGCCGGAGGTCTCCTCGCTGCGGACCGCGTAGCCGTCCATCTGCGAGTTGGCGAACGGCGGCAGGCTCATCGGCGCCGCAACGTCGGCGGCCAGAACACGGCCGTAGGCTGATTCGAGTGCCACCGCCTCGCTGCCGGCCAGGCAGGCCCGCGCAGCGTAGCGGAGCAGTTCCTCAACGTCGGCGCGGTGCTCGGCTACGCTCTTGGCCACGGGCCCTCCTTGGTATGCCGACGGGACTGGCGGCTGGCGGCCGTGCAATACCGCCACGCCCGGCCCGCCGCGGTGCATGGTCTGCTGCCATCCTAGGGGACGCCTGCGCGGTTCAACGGCGGTAGATCGACACCTCGGCCGCCTTGACCACAAAGTGCACGCGCTCCCCCGGCGCCAGCGACAACTCGGACACCGCTGCCGGCGTGACCTCGGCTGCCAGCCAACCGGCCCGGACGGTGACCAGGCCGCCGTGTGGCACCAGTTCGGTCACGGTGGCCGCCACGGCGTTGCGCGGGCTACCGGCCGGAAGATCGGTGAACAGCGCCACCGAGGCGGGCCGGAACGCGGCCGCCGCCGCGTCGCCGGGACGCAGGCCGGCCTCGGTCTCGCCGCTCCAGTGCACCCCGTTGGCGTCCGTCAACCCGTTTTCGGTGGCGGCGCCGGTAACTAGATTGAGGCCTGTCATCCCCGCCGCGAAAGAGCTGCGCGGCCGGGCGAACACCTCGCGCACCGGCCCGTGCTCGACGATCCGTCCGCCGTCCATCACCACCACCCGGTCGGCCAGCAGCAGTGCGTCCAGCGGTTCATGCGTGACGATCACGGCGCTGCGTCCTGCCAAGACCTGGCGCAGCAGCCTGCGCAGCGCCGGAGCCGCGGTGATGTCCAGGGCGGACATCGGTTCGTCGAAGAGCAGCAGTGACGGTTCGGCGGCCAGGGCACGGGCCACCGCCACGCGCTGCGCCTGGCCGCCGGAGAGTTCAGCCGGCCGGCGGTCCGCCAGTTCGGAGGCGTCAAGTTCGGCCAGCCAATGCCGCGCGGTCTTGTCGGCCTCGGCCCGGGATGCTCCGCGGCTGCGCGGTCCGTAGGCAACATTTGCTTTGACGCTCAGGTGCGGGAACAGCAGCGGGTCCTGCGCCATCAGTCCAATGCCGCGCGCGTGGGCGGGCATCCAGCGGTCGGGTTGCTGCTGCCCGGTGCTGAAGAGCACGGTTTCGTCCAGCTGCGCGCGGCCCCAGGCCGGGCGTAACAGGCCGGATATCAGGCCAAGCAGCGTCGATTTGCCGGCGCCGTTCGGGCCAAGCACGGCCACCGTTTCCCCGTCGGCAACGCTGAAGTCCGCCTCGAAGCCGCGGGCTGGGAGCCGTGCGGTCAGTTCCAGCCTCACCGGACGCCCATCGCCAGGGGCAGCCCTGACCTGCGGTGGACCAGCGTGACCACCACGACGGCGACCACCACCAGAACCAGCGACAGCGCCACCGCTGCATCGGCATCGGTTTCCCGCTGCAGGTAGATCTCCAGCGGCAGTGTGCGGGTGACTCCCTGCAGGCTGCCGGCGAACGTCAGCGTGGCCCCGAATTCGCCCAGGCACCGGGCGAAGGACAAGACCGCGCCGGAGAGCAGCCCCGGCAGCACCAGCGGCAGCGTGACGGTGCGCAGAACGCGGGTCGGCCGGGCGCCCAACGTTGCCGCGGCCGCTTCATACCGGGTGCCCGCCGTGCGCAGCGCCCCTTCCAGGCTCAACACCAGGAACGGAAGCGCCACGAACGTCTGCGCCAGCACCACGGCGGTGGTGGAGAAGGCAATCTCGAGCCCGAAGGCCTCGAAGGTCCTGCCGAGCAACCCGCGCCGGCCAAAGGTGTACAGCAGGGCCAGCCCGCCGACCACCGGCGGCAGCACCAGCGGCAACAGCACCAGCGAGCGGACCACCTGCTGGCCCGGGAACCTGCTGCGCGCCAGCACCAGCGCCATCGGGACGCCCAGCACGATGCACAATGCGGTGCTGGCGGTGGCAGTCCGCAGGCTGAGGCTGAGCGCGGCCAGCGACGCCTCCGACGTGACCAGCTGCGGGAACTCCTGCCAATTCACGCGGGCAGCCATCCCGACCAGCGGCAGCAGAACGAAGATAGCGCCGGCTGCGGCCAGCGGGTAGACCCAAGACGGCACCGGGGCCCGCACCGCCGTCGTCGTATCCCGCACCGCCGTCGTTGTGTCCATCGTCCCTCGTGAGTCCTTTGCTGGTCCGCCGTGGTGGGCCTGCACCGGCGTCGTGCCTTCGGGCGTTGTGGTCACGGCGCTCCGAAGCCGTAGTCCGCCAGCGCTTTGCGCCCTTCCGGTCCCGTCACGAGCGCCACGAACGCCTCGGCAGCATCAGGGTTGGCGCCCTCGGCCAGCCGCACCATCGGGTAGTCATTGACCGCGGCACCGGCTTCGGCGAAGTCGATACCCTCGACGTCGCCCCGCGCGTTCTTCACATCGGTGACGTAAACCAGGCCGGCGTCGGCTTCACCGGATACCACCTTGCCCAGCACATCGGTGACGGATGATTCCTCGCTCACCGCCGGGATCTCTGTTCCGGCCCGCCGGGAAACCTCTTGCGTAGCCTCGCCACACGGCACCTGCGGGGCGCAGACCACGGTCTTGATCCGCTTGTCCGAGAGATCTGCGAGCGACCTGATGCCCTGCGGATTCCCGGCCGGAACAACGATCTGGAGCCGATTCGTGGCGACGCTGACCGGTTGCCCGGCAGCCAGGTGGGCGGCCGTGACCTTGTCCATGTTCTCCGGGTTGGCGGAGGCGAACACATCCGCGGGTGCGCCGGAGAGGATCTGGGTGGCCAGATCGGAGGAACCGGCAAAATTCAGCCGGACGGTCACATCCGGATGGTCGTCCTCGAAGTCGGCGGCGAGATCCGTCAGCACCCCGTTCAGCGATGCGGCGGCGAAGACAATGACCTCGCCGGAGCGTGCGGACCCTGACCCCGGTGTCTGACGCGGCTCCTGGCCTGCAGCCGAGCAAGCCGTGGCCAGCAGGAGCGCCCCGCCCATCAAGACGGCCAACAGGCGGCTGCGTCCGGTCCGCTTATCTGGGCCGGACGGAAGTTCACCACGTCCCACGTCAGTCCTTTCCTAACGGCGTCTCAACGGCCACCATCGTGGCCTTCACGACGGCGACCGCAACGGAGCCGGGCTCGATCCCCAGATCGCGCACGGCTTCGGAACTCATCAGCGACACCACGCGGTGCGGACCGCACTGCATCTCCACCTGCGCCATGACCGTGTCCTGCCGGATCTCTGTCACGATGCCGACAAACCGGTTGCGGGCCGAGCTGCCGATGCCGGTGGGGTCCTGCGGCAGGGCCGATTGCTCGCGCGCCAGGGCAGCCAATTGTGCACCGTCCACCGTGGCCCGGCCGGAGGCATCCTTGTGCTTGGCCAAGGTGCCGGCCTCGATCCAGCGGCGGACGGTGTCGTCACTGACCCCCAGGAAACGCGCAGCATCAGAAATTCGTATTTGCGTCACAGTAAGCAGTTTAGTTCCTCAAATGCGACAAGGGGTAGGCCGCCGAACGGCTGGCCCTTTCAGCAGGCGGGACGGCCCTGCACCAAGCGGCTTCCTCGCGTACCCTCGTGGTATGAGCGTTGACTTGGGCATGCCGCGGGTTCCCGGCGCCGCGGCGGCGGGACCTGCGCGCCCCGCGGACGCCGGCAGGTCCCTTGTGGACCGCTTCGGCCGGGTGGCGACGGACCTGCGGATCTCACTGACGGACAAGTGCAACCTCCGCTGTACCTACTGCATGCCGGCCGAAGGCCTGGATTGGCTGTCCAAGGAGCAGATCCTCCGCGACGAGGAGGTGGTCCGGCTGGTGCGGATCGCCGTCGAGCACCTGGGCGTGCGCGAGCTGCGCCTCACCGGCGGCGAGCCGCTGGTCCGCGCCGGACTGGTGGACATCATCGCCGCCATCCGGAACAACCACCCGGATCTGCCGGTGTCGCTGACCACCAATGCCTTGGGGCTGGAGAAGAAGGCCGCCGCGCTGAAGGCGGCTGGCCTGACCCGGATCAATGTGTCGCTGGACTCGCTGCACCCGGAGACCTTCGCCCAGCTGACACGACGTCCGTTTTTGGACCGGGTGCTCGCCGGCATCGAGGCCGCCGATGCCGCCGGCCTGGGCTTGGTGAAAATCAACGCGGTGCTGATGCGCGGCATCAACGATGCCGAGGCTCCCGCGCTGCTGGACTGGGCAGTGGACCGCGGCTACGAGCTGCGGTTCATCGAACAGATGCCGCTCGACGCCGATCACGGCTGGACCAGGCAGAACATGCTGGCGGCAGCCGAGATCCGCGCCCTGCTGGAAACCGATTTCCTGCTCTCGCCGGATCCGCGCGAACGCGACGGGGCACCGGCCCAGCGGTGGGAAGTACGACGGCGGCGCTCCCCCGGCGTCGTCGCCGGCACGGTGGGGATCATTGCCTCCGTGACGGAGCCGTTCTGCGCCGATTGCCGGCGCACCCGGGTCACCGCCGAGGGCAAGGTGCGTTCCTGCCTGTTCTCGCACGAGGAAACGGACCTGCTGGCCCTGCTGCGCAGCGATGCGGGCGATGAGGCCGTGGCGGAACACTGGCGGGGCGCAATGTGGGCCAAACCCAAGGCCCACGGTATGGACCATGCAGGTCTGGGCGGCGCGGACTTCGTCCAGCCGGACCGGACCATGAGTGCGATAGGCGGATAGATGATCGTCCGGTATTTCGGCGCGGCCCAGGCCGCGGCGGGCCTCGAGGAGGAAAACTTGGAGCTGCCCGACGGCACTACGTTGGAAATGCTGCTGCGCGAGGTCGTGGCACGCCATAGTCCGGCGAACCGGGAACAGGTGGCGAACCAGGAACGGGTCCTGGCGGCAGCCGCGTCCGGTGGCGGGGCATCTGCCCGAGGCACGGCCGCCACTACGACGCCTGCCCGTTCGTCCGCCCCGTCCATGGAGTCCGTCATCGCCCGCAGCAGCTTCCTGCGCAACGAAGTGGCGTGGAAAGACCGGCAGGCGCCGCTGCAGGCAACGGACGTGATTGACATCCTGCCGCCGTTTGCCGGCGGGTAAGCAGCAGCGCCCGGGCTAAGCAGCAGCGCCCGGGCTAACCGCAGGTGCCGGGGCCGCGGCCCGGCCGGCCGGGCCTATCTGCCGAAGTCTGCCGCCGAATCGAACGGACCGACGACGGTAATGACGCGGGGTGCCGCTGCCAATTCGACGGCGAGCTCCCGGACCTGCTCGACGGTGACCGCCTTGATCCGGGCCAGCGACTCGTCAATGTCCAGGAACTCCCCGGTCACCAGTTCGGCACGGCCCAACCGGGACATCCTGGAGCCGCTGTCTTCCAGCGCCATCACAATGCCTCCGGATAGCTGGCCGACGGCACGGCGCAGTTCGTCCGCGCTGATGCCGTCAGCCGCAAGCCGGTCCAGTTCGGAACCGAGCAGGTCGATGACCTGGCCGGTTTTCGCCGGTGAACATCCGGCATACATGCCGAAGTAGCCGGCGTCGGCGTAGGCGCCGGAGAAGGAATAGGTGGCGTAGGCCAGACCGCGTTTTTCCCGGATTTCCTGGAACAGCCGGGAGGACATGCCGCCGCCCAGCACCGCGTTCAGCACGCTCATGACGAAGCGGCGTTCATCGGTGGCGTTGATGGACGGGCAGCCCATCACGATGTTCGCCTGTTCCACCGGACGGCGGTGCACATAGGTACCGGCGGCCGGGGTGACCGCCGCTGCGGCCGTCTCCCGCCGGGGCGCCGGCACTGCGCCGTCCTCAAGGTGCCAGCCGGCAGTTTCCAACGCGGCGAGCACCTGGGTGCACACCGTGTCGTGGTCCAGCCCGCCGGCGGCGGTCACCACCAGCTCGTCGGGCCGGTAGTAGCGTTGGTAATGGGACCAGACTGAGTCGCGGGCCACGGCCTTGATCGCCTCGGGGGTGCCGCCGATCGGCCGGCCCAGCGAATGATCGCCGAGCACTGCCTCAACGAACTTTTCGTGGCTCACATCCGCGGGATCGTCATTGTCCATGGCGATCTCTTCGAGGATGACTCCGCGTTCCTGCTCGAGTTCCTGCGGGTCCAGCACCGCGGAAGTGATCATGTCGGCGATCACGTCAATGGCCATCGGCAGGTCGGAATCGAGGACCCGGGCGTAATAGCAGGTGCTTTCCTTGGCCGTGGCTGCATTCGATTCGCCCCCGACCTCGTCGAAAGCGGATGCGATGTCCAGTGCGGTGCGGCGTTTGGTGCCCTTGAAAAGCAGGTGTTCCAGGAAGTGGGTCGAGCCGTGCTGGCCCGCGGCTTCATCCCGCGAGCCAACACCGACCCAGAAACCAATCGTCGCCGACCGCTGGCCGGGCATTGCTTCGGTCAGGACCCGCACTCCCCCGGGCAGCACCGAGCGGCGCACGATGGCGCCGCCCGGTTCGCCGTGGATCAGCGTCGGGTCGGACCCGCCGAGCTCGGTCGCATCGGCATGCTGCATGCTGCCGGTCAGCGGCAGGGCGACAACGGCCATTCTTACTCGGCCGCGGCCTCTTCGGCTACTGCTTCGTCAGCTGCAGCCTCCTCGGCGACCACCGGAGCGAGCGACAGCTTGCCGCGATCGTCGATCTTGGTGATCTCGACCTGGACCTTCTGGCCCACCGAGACCACGTCGTCGACGTTGTCCACGCGCTTCCCGCCGGCCAGCTTGCGCAGCTCGGAGATGTGCAGCAGCCCGTCCTTGCCCGGGGTCAGCGACACGAAGGCACCGAAGGTGGTGGTCTTCACGACCGTACCCAGGTACCGCTCGCCCACCTCGGGGATCTGCGGGTTGGCGATCGCGTTGACCGCCGCACGGGCGGCTTCGGCGGCCGTACCGTCGGTAGCGCCGATCAGCACCGTGCCGTCATCTTCGATGGAGATGTCCGCGCCGGTGTCCTCCTGGATCTGGTTGATCATCTTGCCCTTGGGGCCGATGACCTCGCCGATCTTGTCCACGGGGATCTTGACCGAGATGATCCGCGGGGCGAACTCGCTCATTTCGTCCGGCTGGTCGATCGCGGCATTGATCACGCCGAGGATGTGCAGCCGGGCCTCGCGGGCCTGCTTCAGCGCGGCGGCCAGCACGGAAGCCGGGATACCGTCGAGCTTGGTGTCCAGCTGGATGGCCGTGACGAACTCCGAGGTACCGGCGACCTTGAAGTCCATGTCGCCGAACGCGTCCTCTGCGCCCAGGATGTCGGTCAGCGCCGCGTAGCGCGTCTCGCCGTCCACCTGGTCGGAGACCAGGCCCATGGCGATACCCGCCACCGGGGCCTTCAGCGGCACACCGGCGTTGAGCATGGACAGCGTCGAGGCGCAGACCGAGCCCATCGAGGTGGAGCCGTTGGAGCTGAGCGCCTCCGAGACCTGGCGGATGGCGTACGGGAACTCTTCACGCGACGGCAGCACCGGCACGAGTGCCCGCTCGGCCAGCGCGCCGTGGCCGATTTCGCGGCGCTTGGGCGAGCCCACCCGGCCGGTCTCACCGGTGGAGTACGGCGGGAAGTTGTAGTTGTGCATGTAACGCTTGCGCGTCACCGGCGACAGCGAATCGATCTGCTGTTCCATCTTCAGCATGTTCAGCGTGGTGACACCCAGGATCTGGGTCTCGCCGCGCTCGAAGATGGCCGAACCGTGGACGCGGGGCAGGACTTCCACTTCAGCGGTGAGCTTGCGGATGTCGCTGAGGCCGCGGCCGTCGATGCGGACCTGCTCGGTGAGGATGCGCTGGCGCACTACCTTCTTGGTCACCGAGTTAAAGGCTGCGGAGATTTCCTTCTCCCGGCCGGCGAATTCGGCGGTTTCGGTGCCGGCGAGCTGCGCCACGACCTCGGCCTTGAAGGCGTCGGCGGCGTCGTTGCGCTCCTGCTTGTCGGCGATCGAGAAGATCTCGGTCAGCTTGGCAGCGGCGGCGGTTTCGACGGCGGCGAAGGCATCGTCCTCGTAGTCCCGGAAGATCGGGAACTCGACGGTCGGCTTGGCGGCGCGAGCAGCCAGATCGGCCTGCGCGTCGCAGAGCGCGCGGATGAACGGCTTGGCCGCTTCCAGGCCCTCGGCCACAACCTCTTCGGTGGGGGCGGTGGCGCCCTCCTCCTTGATCAGGTTCCAGGCATTGTCGGTCGCCTCGGCCTCGACCATCATGATCGCCACGTCGTCTCCGGCAATGCGGCCGGCCACCACCATGCTGAACACGGCACGTTCCAGCTCGGAGTGCTTCGGGAAGGCCACCCACTGGCCGTCCACCAAGGCCACGCGGACGCCGCCGATCGGACCGGAGAACGGCAGGCCGGACAACTGGGTGGACATGGACGAGGCGTTGATGGCCACGACGTCGTACAGCACATCCGGGTTGATCGCCAGCACGGTGACCACGATCTGGACCTCGTTGCGCAGCCCCTTGACGAAGGCCGGACGCAGCGGACGGTCCATCAGGCGGCAGGCCAGGATCGCTTCCGTGGACGGACGGCCTTCGCGGCGGAAGAACGAGCCCGGGATGCGGCCGGCGGCGTACATGCGCTCTTCCACATCGACGGTCAGCGGGAAGAAGTCGAAGCCTTCGCGCGGAGACTTGCCCGCCGTGGTGGCGGAGAGCAGGGCGGTGTCTTCGTCGATGTAGACCATCGCCGAACCGGCCGCCTGCTGGGCCACGCGGCCGGTTTCAAACCGGATGACGCGCTGGCCGAAGCGGCCGTTATCAATGACTGCTTCTGAGAACTGAATTTCGGGACCCTCCAAGAGAGTCACCTCCGTTTCTTCGAGTGTGCGGAGGCTGCCGGTATCTGCCCAGACCAGCAGGCCGCTTGACGGCCAGCCTGCCTGTACGCCACCCGGTCTTCGATCGAGACCTACGGGCTGCCCGAGGGGCGTCCCGGAAGCCACTACCGAGGACCGCGAATGCCGCGATACCGGAAGTCTCCAGTTGATGTAGTTATCGCCCAGCGGTTTCCCGCTGGCCGTCTCCCGCCGCGCCCGAATGGACGAGGTAGGAAAAAAGCGGCTCTTCTGTCCCTGTTGCGATGAACGGAAGAGCCGCCTCCTTCACTGACTAGCGGCGCAGGCCGAGGCGCTCGATGAGCGAACGGTAGCGCGTGATGTCGGTTTCACGCAGGTAGGTGAGCATACGACGGCGACGGCCGACCAGGGCCATCAGGCCGCGGCGGGTGTGGTGGTCGTGCTTGTGCATCTTCAGGTGTTCGGTCAGGTCGGAGATGCGACGGGACAGAACAGCGATCTGTACCTCGGGTGAACCCGTGTCGCCCTCGTGCGTGGCGTATTCCTTGATGATTTCCTGCTTCAGCGCGGCGTCTAATGCCACAATAACTCCTAGAAGTTGTGCCGTGAGGCCCGAGTCAGCACTTCGCTGCCGGGGGCTCCGTACCTTGCGCCGGCAGCCAGAGACTGTCGGATGCCGCGCACAGAGGGATACAGCCGCCACGGACCGCAGCCGAATCCACCGGCAAGTTTACCTGTTGCGGACTCAGTCTGTCGAAAGCAGGCTGCGGGTGCGCGCTACGTCGTCGTGCATTTGGGCGATCAACGCCTCAGGGCCGGTGTAGGCCACCATGCCGCGCAGCCGCTGCACGAATTCGACCACTACCTGCTGGCCGTAGAGATTGAAGTCGTCGGTGCTCTCCTGCGGCCGGTCGATGACATGCGCCTCGACCCGTCGGCTGGCGCCCTCGAAGGTGGGGTTCGAGCCGACCGAGATGGCGGCGGGCCATCTGGTACCGCGCTGGTCCACCAGCCAGCCGGCGTACACGCCGTCGGCCGGGATCAGCCCGGATGAATGCTTGGAGAGATTCGCGGTGGGGAAGCCGAGTTCGCGGCCGCGGGCGTCGCCGTGCACCACTTCGCCGCGCATCCGGTGGGTCCGTCCGAGCACTTCCGCCGCCATCGCCACATCACCGGCTGCCAGTGCCTCACGCACCCAGGACGACGAGCAACGACGGCTGCCGTCCGCGCCGCCGTCCGCATCGGCTTCGTATTCTTCGACGACCTCGACTGCGAAGCCGAACTGGCGCCCGAGTTCCTGCATCGTGGTCACATCGCCGGCGTTGTCCTTGCCGAAGCGCGTATCGTGTCCGATCACGACGGCCGTTGCGCCCAGCGTTTCCACGAAGACGTTGCGGACGAACTGCTCGGGTGTTTCGCCGGCTAGCTCCAGCGTGTAGGTCATCATCAGGAGGCCATCCAGTCCGCTGGCTGCCAACGCCTCGACCCGGTCTTCCAGTCCCATGATCAGCTGCGGGGCTGCGTCCGGCCGGTGCACTTGGGAGGGATGCGGATCAAAGGAAATGGCCACGGCGTGCGCCTCACGGGCGGCAGCCGTCTCCACCAGCCGGCGCAGCACCTGCTGGTGGCCGCGGTGCACGCCGTCGAAGTTGCCCAGTGTCACCACTGATGGACCAAAGCCACGGGGTACGTCGGCCAGGTCTTTCCAGTAGTGCACAGTGAACTCCTCGTCGGTTGGGCCTTGCATAGTTGCGGCCCCGCCCCGGGCCCCTTCCATTATGGACGATCTTCCGACGGCGTCTGCCCGGCGCCCGGCCGGTGCCGCCACAGCCACCAGAGACCGACCACCGGAAGCACCAACGGAACGTAACCGTAGCCTTGGCCGAAGCCTGACCACACGGTGTCCTGCGGCAGCAGTTCCGGATCCAGCAGGCTGAGGAGCCCGACGGCGACGACCCCCAGCAGTTCGATGCCCACGGCGGCCACGGACAACCAGTAAGAACGGAGGCCGGACTTGGCCAGCGTGATGGTCGCCAGGACATAGACGACGGCGGCGAAGGCGGAGAGCAGGTAGGCCACCGGTGCTTCGTCGAACTTGGTGGCGATCTGGTAGCCCGCCCGGGCAGTAGCGGACAACGCAAAGACTCCGTAGACCGCCACTAACAGGCGGCCGAACCCGGTGGCCCGGCGTGCTACCTCGTTCGTGTCCTGGGCCCCCCGGGCTGGCTGCTGTTCCCTATCGGTTTTCATACGACGATTGGTCCGTCCCAAATCTGTTCCATCCTTACCAGCATCACGAAGACAGTCACGGCGGCGGCGCCGAGTACCAGATTGCTCCACCGGCTGCGGTCCGTGATGGACCACCAAAAGGCCGCCACTGGCACCAGCAGCGCGGTGATCAGATAACCCCAGAATTCCCAGGTCTCCCCGGCAACGGGCTCACCGGTCAACTGCCGGATGATACCGGCCACGGCATAGACCAGCAGAAACAGCTCCACGGCTGCCAGCGAGAGAATCGTAATATCGTTCGGCCCGTGCTTCAGAACGGCCGCAACCACGCAGATGATGGCAGCCAGCAGCGTGACCACCGCGCCGGCGATGAAGAATCCATCGATCATCACTTGTTTGCCGCCTCGTTTCCCGGTGCGAACACCAGCAGCGGCTTGGCTTGCGCATCGGTGTCTTCCAGCAGCGCCACCAGTGACCCGTCCGGGGCGAACGCCGCGGTGGCACCCGCTTCTCCCCCAGCCGGAATCCGCCGACCGTGGGAGACATTGTCGGCTTCCGCAGCGCTGAGTTCACGGGCAGGGAATAACACTCTGGCTGCTTCGTCCAGAGCCGTTAGCTGAAGGTCTTCCGCCAGTTGTTCCAGCGTCGATGAGTCTTCAATCCGGAATGGCCCCACCCGCGTCCGGCGCAGGGCGGTCAAATGCCCGCCGACGCCCAGTCGCTGCCCTAGATCGCGTGCCAGGGCACGGATGTAGGTCCCCGACGAACATTCAACGGTCACATCCACGTCCTGCACCTTTCCGCCGCGCTCGCGCCGGATGCCGTGGATGTCGAACCGGTGGATGGTGACCGGCCGGGCCGGCAGCGACACGTCCTGGCCGGAACGGACGCGGGCATAGGACCGCTGGCCGTTGACCTTGATGGCCGAGACACTGCTGGGTACCTGCTGGATCTCTCCGGTCAGTGCAGCGACGCCCTCACGGATCTGTTGTTCGGTCACGGCCGCGGCGATCGTTTCCGCCGTCACGTCGCCCTCGGCGTCGTCGGTCACCGTCGACTGGCCCAAGCGGATGGTCGCCTCATAGGTCTTGGTGGCACCGACGATGTAGGTCAGCAGCCGGGTTGCTTTGTTGACGCCAATGACCAGGACGCCGGTGGCCATCGGGTCCAGAGTGCCGGCATGGCCAACTTTCCGTGTTCCGGCCAGCCGGCGCATGCGTCCAACCACGTCATGGCTGGTCCACCCCTGCGGCTTGTCGACGAGGATGAGTCCAGAGCGGAGCAGGCCAGAAGTCACGCCTTTCAGTATATGGCGTCCCGGATGCGGGTCTGCTCTCGGGCTTAAAGCATGAATCGTTGACAGCCCCTGTGGGCCCCACTAGCTTGAGCTCACTGCGTGCCGCTCTCGGGCCCGAGGGGAATGTCAAAGGGCCTACGGCACGGTCGCCTTTTTCGGCATCACTTGCGCTATACCTCCAGTCATTTCATCGGCCTGCGAGACATCTGAGGTGCTCCGTGAAGATCCCAAAACTCTATCTTGCCCTGCCCTTGGTGCTTGGCTTGTCGCTCAGCACCGGTTTGCCGCCGGCGTCATCAGCCGACCGCAACAGTAATAGACCACCGGCAGCCACCACGCTGTCCGACGGTCTGCTTTCCCCGCTGAGCCTTGCTGCCGGCCGGCATGGGCTCTTTGTCACCCAGAATTTCGCCGGCATCCTGCACAAGGTTCAGTCCCACGGCAGCCCCAAGGTGCTGCACAGTTCCGGCGGACCCGAGGTCGGGTCCGTCTCGCTCTACCGGGACACCGTCTACTTTTCCGAAGCCGCCGGCGGCATGGACGGGGCGCCGAACGAGCAGTGGGTCAAGTCGCTGGGCAACCACCGCAAGGCCGCTCCGCAGAAGATCGCGGATGTTGCCGCCTATGAGGCCAAACGGAATCCGGACGGCCGTGTCACTTACGGATTCCGCAATGTGCGGGACCAACGGTGCCTGGACCAGATTCCCGCGGGGATCCTGGCCAAATACAAAGGGCAGGTTGACTCCCATGCCTACGCAACCGCCGCCGACAAGCACAGCATCTACGTTGCCGACGCCGGTGCCAATACCATCCTGAAGGTGGACAAGCGCAGCAGGCGGGTCAGCACCGTGGCAGTGCTGCCGGCGGTAGCCGTTCGGGTCAGCGCGGTGCTGGCGGCGGGCATGGGCCTGCCGGACTGTGTGGTGGGCGAGAAGTACTATCTGGAGCCGGTGCCCACGGATGTGGAGTTTGGCAAGCACGGCTGGCTGTACGTCACGGCATTGCCGGGCGGTCCGGAAGACGGGAGCCTTGGCGCGCTGGGGCGGGTGTTTAAGGTCCACTCGAAAACCGGCAAAGCGGTGCAGCTGGCCAGCGGCTTCTCCGGTGCCACGAACCTGGCCGTGAGTTCACGCGGCGACATCTACGTCGCCGAGATGTTTGGCAACAAGATCTCGGTGGTGAAGAAGGGGCACCACAAGGCGCGGACGTTCCTTGAGACGACTGCCCCAGCTGCCGTGGAGATTCACGACAACCGGCTCTACGCCTCGACGCATGCCCTGCCTGACTTCGCCGGGGGAACACCGCCGGCAGGCAAGGTCATCCAGATCAGGCTGCGCTGACGCTGGAGAAAACCGGGACAACCAACGACGGTGGGCCACCCGCGCTCTGCAGGTGGCCCACCGTCGTCGTGCGGTGGATGGTTACTCCGGGCGCGGCCCGCTGACGGATTCGTCGCCATCCTCGTCACCGGGCTTGCGGTACGGATCTTCTCCGCCGGCGAAGGCGGCCCCTTCGGCCATGGCTGCCACCTCGGCATCCCTGGCCTTCGCGGTCCGCAACAGTTCCTCCAGGTGGCTGGCGTTCACCGGGATCTCGTCCGGGACGAATTCCAGCGTGGGCGTCAGCCGCGCAGTGATGTTCCGGCCTACTTCCGCCCGCAGGACGCCCTTGGCGGATTCAAGTGCCTTACGGGTGCCGTCCTGCTCTTCGTCGTTGCCGAAGACCGTGTAGTAAACGGTGGCGTGCTGCAGGTCGTTGGTCACCCGGGCGTCGGTGATGGTCACAAACCCGAGGCGTGGATCCTTGACCCGGCGCTCGAGCGCCTGGGCCACCACGACCTTGATCCGGTCGGCCATCTTGGCGGCGCGTGCTGGGTCTGCCATGACCCCTCCTCAATTCTCGTGATGATGGCGGCACAACGGGCGCCCGGTGGCGATGCCACCAGACGCCCGCTGCAAGCCGACTGCTAGACGCGCGGCTTTTCGCGCATTTCGAAGGTCTCGATGATGTCGCCTTCCTTGAGGTCGTTGAACGACCCAAGTCCGATACCACATTCGAATCCTTCGCGGACCTCGGTCGCGTCGTCCTTGAACCGCTTGAGCGAATCGACGGTGAGGTTGTCACCGATGACCTTGCCATCGCGGGTGACTCGCGCCTTGGAATTACGGCGGATGGTGCCCGAGCGGACGATGGAGCCAGCGATATTTCCGTACTTGGACGAACGGAAGATCTCGCGGATCTCGGCGGTGCCGAGCTGCGCCTCTTCGTACTCCGGCTTCAGCATGCCCTTGAGCGCCAGCTCAATGTCATCGATGGCCGAGTAGATGACCGAGTAGAAGCGCATGTCCACGCCTTCGCGCTCGGCCAGTTCCGCCACCCGCTCGGCAGGCTTGACGTTGAAGCCGATGATGATGGCGTTGTCCACAGTGGCCAGGTTGACGTCGTTCTGCGTGATCGCGCCGACGCCGCGGTGGATAACCCGCAGCTGGACGTCCTCGCCCACATCGATCTTGAGCAGCGAGTCTTCCAGGGCCTCCACGGCACCGGACACGTCGCCCTTGAGGATGAGGTTGAGCGTGTCGACCTTGCCCTCCGCCACAGCCTTGTCGAAGTCCTCCAGGCTGATGCGCTTGCGGCGCTTGGCCAGCGCGGCGTTGCGGTCCGCAGCCTCGCGCTTCTCGGCGATCTGGCGGGCGGTGCGCTCGTCGTCGGTCACCAAGAAGGTGTCGCCGGCGCGCGGCACCGTGGACAGGCCCAGCACCTGGACCGGACGCGACGGTTCGGCCTCGGTGACCGAGGCGCCGTCCTCGTCGAACATGGCGCGCACGCGGCCGTGGGCGCTGCCGGCAACGATCGCGTCGCCCACCCGCAGTGTTCCGGACTGGACCAGCACGGTTGCCACCGCGCCGCGGCCCTTGTCCAGGTTCGCCTCGATCGCGATGCCGCGGGCGTCCTTGTTCGGGTTGGCCCGCAGGTCCAGGGCGGCATCCGCGGTCAGCAGCACGGCGGAGAGCAGGTCGTCGATGTGCAGGCTCTCGCGGGCCGACACGTCAACGAACATAGTGTCGCCACCGTATTCCTCCGGAACCAGGCCGTACTCGGTCAGCTGGCCACGGATCTTCTCCGGGTTGGCGCCGTCCTTGTCGATCTTGTTCACCGCGACGACGATCGGCACGCCGGCCGCCTGCGCGTGGTTCAGGGCTTCCACGGTCTGCGGCATGACGCCGTCGTCCGCGGCCACCACCAGGATGGCGATGTCGGTGACCTTCGCGCCGCGGGCACGCATGGCGGTGAACGCCTCGTGGCCCGGGGTGTCAATGAAGGTGATCTTGCGATCACGGTCATCGTGCTGGAAGTCGATCTGGTAGGCACCGATGTGCTGGGTGATGCCGCCGTGCTCGCCTTCGCCCACCTGGGTGTTGCGGATGGCGTCCAGCAGGCGGGTCTTACCGTGGTCGACGTGGCCCATGACCGTGACAACGGCCGGGCGCTTCTCCAGGTCGTCTTCGCCCTCGGCCTCAAGCTCTGCGTCGAGGTCGATATCGAACGAGTCAAGCAGCTCGCGCTCTTCGTCCTCCGGGGAGACAACCTGGATCTTGTAGCCCAGTTCAACGCCCAGCAGTTCGAAGGTGTCTTCGTCCAGGGACTGCGTGGCCGTGGCCATCTCGCCAAGGTGGAACAGTACGGTGACCAGCGCGGCCGGGTTCGCCTCGATCTTGTCGGCGAAATCGGTGATGGAGGAGCCGCGGCGCAGCCGGACAACGGTGTTGCCGTCGCCGCGGGGTACCGAGACACCGCCCAGCGACGGAGCACTCATCTGCTCCAGTTCCTGGCGCTTGGCGCGCTTCGACTTGCGCTGCTTGCCGCGACCGGCGCCTCCCTTGCCGAAGGCACCCTGGGTACCGCCGCGACCGCGGCCTCCCTTACCGAAGCCACCGCCGGCCGGCGGTCCGCCGGCACCGGGACGGCCAGGGGCGCTGCCCGGGGCTCCCGGACGGCCGGGAGCACCACCGCGGCCGGCCGGGGCCGGGCGCTCGGTGCGGTTGGGCATCATGCCGGGAGTCGGACGGGCTCCACCGGGTCCGCCACCGGGACGCGGAGCACCCGGGCGGGGTGCGCCCGGACGCGGTGCACCCGGACGGGGTGCGGCGGCGCCGGGACGGGGTGCCGCCGGACGCGGACCACCCTGGCCGGCAGCAGGACGCGGGCCACCCGGACGCGGCATGCCCTGCGAGGTTGCAAACGGGTTGTTGCCCGGACGCGGTGCACGCTCGGCATCGCGGTCGCCGCCACGGCCGCGGGGCATGCCCTGCGACGTGGCGAACGGGTTGTTGCCCGGACGCGGTCCACCGGGGCGCGGAGCACCCGGACGTGCAGCGGCGGGGCCGCCGGGACGCGGAGCTGCAGAGGCGGGCTTGGTGGCCGCAGCCTCAGCCCGAGCCTCAGCCGGAGCCGGCGCCTGGGCCGCTTCGGCAGCAGGAGCTGCCGGTGCCGGCTTGGCCGGTGCTGGCGCCGGAGCCGGTGCGGGCGTTGCCGGAGCGGGAGCCGGTGAAGGCGCTGCCGGAGCCGGTGCTGCCGCCGGGGTTTCCGGAGCGGCCTTCGCAGCGGGCTTGGCGCCGGGCTTGGGTGCTGTCTTGGGGGCCGCCAGCTCACTCTTCGGAGCGGCAGCGGGGAAGGCGTCGCGAAGCTTCTTCACGACGGGGGCCTCAATGGTGGATGAGGCGGAACGGACGAATTCGCCCAGTTCCTGCAGTTTCGACACTGCGTCTTTCGAGGTAATACCGAGCTCTTTTGCCAGCTCGTGTACGCGGACCTTGGCCACATTTCTCCTGTCTCGGTCCGCACGAGGCAGGGCTGCCGGGCACGAACCGTCTATTTCTTGCTGCGGCTTTCAGCAGAATCGGCTGAAATACCGCGGGCGGAGCACAATGAAGTACTCATCACTTGGCACTCATCGGGTTTCCATCAGTTTTCTGACCCGCTTTCAGGTTGGACGGTTGGGGTGACGAGGGCCGGCCGTGATGGCGGCCTCGTCGTGAGCACGGAGCTGGTCTACAACGGCAGTGCTGTCGACCTTGGCCCGGAAGGCCCTGCCGAAGGCGTGCCGCTTGACTGCCAGCTCCACACATTCCGGTTCGCGGTGCATCCAGGCACCGCGTCCGGGCCTGCGGCGGACAGGATCGACGACCACGGTAGCAACGCCACCGATTTCCTCGACTGCCAGCCGCAGCAGAACGGCCTGGTCTTCCCGGCGCCGGCAGCCTATGCAGGTCCGCTGTGGCGGCGCGCCCTCGTGGGCGTGCACCTGCAGGGGTTTGTGACTGTCGGGAAACCCGGCCATGGATATTCTACCGCTTCCAGTGCCCGGCCAACGAACCGGGCGAGTTTCAGGCGTGTGGCCTGGTTGGTCTTCGCTTCTACCGCCGCTGTTCGGCGGTGGCAGCGTCCGACACGATATCGATCCGCCAACCCGTCAGTTTAGCGGCAAGCCGGGCGTTCTGCCCTTCCTTGCCGATGGCCAGTGAGAGTTGGTAATCGGGCACCACGACACGTGCGGAACGGCTCTCGGCATCCGTAATGGTCACCGAGCTGACCCGCGAGGGCGACAGCGCGCTGGCGATGAACGTCGCGGGATCCTCGCTGAAGTCGACGATGTCGATCTTCTCGTCGTGCAGCTCGGTCATCACGGCCCGCACGCGGGAACCCATTTCGCCGATGCAGGCGCCCTTGGCATTCAGCCCGGGCACATTGGCCTTGACCGCGATCTTGGTCCGGTGTCCGGCCTCGCGGGCGAGGGCAACAATCTCCACGCTCTTGTCCGCGATCTCGGGTACTTCAAGTTCGAAGAGCTTGCGGACCAACCCGGGATGCGAACGGGACAGCGTGATCGACGGACCCTTCATGCCGCGGTGGACGTCCACCACGTAGGCACGCAGGCGGGTGCCGTGCAGGTAGCTCTCCCCCGGCACCTGTTCGGGCGGCGGCAGCAGTGCTTCCACGGTGCCCAGATCCACCTGGACCATATGCGGGTTGTGGCCCTGCTGGATCAAGCCGGAGACCAGTTCGCCCTCCTTGCCGCGGAAAGCGCCCAGGACGTTGTCGTCCTCGGCGTCGCGCAGGCGCTGCAGGATGATCTGGCGTGCCGTGCTCGCGGCGATCCGGCCGAAGCCGCTGGGCGTGTCGTCGAACTCGCCGACCACGGTGCCGTCGTCGTCAAGCTCTGCGGCCCAGATGGTGACGTGGCCGCTCTTGCGGTCCAGCTCGGCGCGGGCCGGCTCGATCGAGCCCGGGGACTTGTGGTAGGCCACCAGCAGCGCCTGCTCGATCGTCGGGATCAGCAGGTCCAGCGGAATTTCGCGTTCGCGCTCAAGCAGCCGCAGGGCGCTCATATCGATATCCATCTCAGGCCTCCTCCTCATTCGCCGGCTCGCCGTTGGCCTCGGCAGCCAAGTCTTCGTCCAACCGTGCAAACTCCACTTCCACCTTGCCGGAGCGGATGTTCGCAAATTTCACCTGGACCGGTTCGCCGGGGCGGGGCTTCATGCCCTTTTTCGGTGCTTCTTCCGGCCGCACCGTCACGCCGTCGGTGCCAACTTCCAAGACGCGGCCGGTGATGTCGTCGCCGGCCACCAGCTTGACCTTGACCAGTCTGCCCACGTTGCGGCGCCAATGGCGCGGCTGCGTCAGCGGCCGGCTGAGGCCCGGCGAAGAGACCTCCAGGCTGTACGGCCGGCCGTCGTCCTGCGGGTCCTCGTCCAAAGTCTTGGAGAGAGTCTGCGAAACCTCGGCGATGGCGTCCAGCCCCACGCCGCCGGTCTGGTCCTCAGGCAGGTCAACGATGACGTGGAGGGTGCGGAGGGCCCCGGCAACCCGGATCTCCACGTCCTCAAGGAACAGCCCGTGGGATGCCACGGCTTGTTCCAGCAGCTCTTTCAGGCGTGCGGCCTCCGCGAACGTGTCGGTACCGAATTTCCCTCCGGTAGTGGGCACGCCGCCTTGATTGCGCCGCTGGGCCATGCTGTCTCCCTGTCCTGGTGAGTCTGACTTCTAGACTAGCGACTTTACCGTGACTGGTGGCCTCCCGCCGCCAGCAGCTGCCCCCGGCCGTGCAGCCGAAGCCAAACCCGTGACATCATCGACAGTTGTGGGATCTACTTCAAGGCGCCGGGACAGCGGACCAACCACGCCATCCCGGGCCTGGCGCCGGCTGCCGCTGTTGCTGCTCACCGCGGCGATCGTGGTCAGCACCGGGACCGTGGTGGCGAGCATCACCGCTTCCGCCCCACCGCCGAGCAGCATGGAGCAGGCGCGCCTGGACGCTTTGGCAGGGCTTGAGGGCCTGGCGGTTGCCTTTGAGGAGCACGACGACGACGGCTCCCGCACGGCTGGCCTGCTCCGGAGCCAGGCGGACCTGCTGACGTTGACCACGTCCTGGCCTTCGGGCTCCCCGGCAGCCGCTGGGACCAGCGCAGTTCCTTCCGCGGCGGACTCCGGCGCACTTTCGGCGGCGCAACAGCCCGGAGCCGAGGACCTGGCCGAACTGGCCGGCGGCCTGCTCGCGGACGCCCGGACGGCCGATCCGGGACTCGCCCGGCTGCTCGCGTCGATCGGTTCTGCCCTCTACGCCCAGGCGCAGACGCTGCCCGGCGGAACCGACGTGGCTCAGCCCTGGGAGGATCCGGAAATACCGCTGGAACCGGCCGGTTGTCCTGCGGCGAACCCTGAGGATGACGGAAGCGGGTCGGCAACGCCCGCTCCGCCGACGGCGGCGGAGGCCATCGCCGTCGTCGTACTCAGCCAGGAACGCTTGGCCTACGCCTACGAAACGGTGCTGCCGCGCCTCGCCGGCGCGGAGCGCGGGGCCGCCGCCGCACGGCTGGCCGCGCATGCCGACTCTGCGGCGCACTGGCGGTCGCTGGCGGCGGCCGAGTGCCTTGACCTGCCGTTGCCCGAACCGGTCTACGTCCTGGGTGACGAGTTCGCCGGCGACCCGCTTCCGGCACTTCAGGACGCGGAAGGCGCTGCGCTCGCCCCGCTGGCCGATCTGGTCGCTCTCAGTGACGGGACAATCCGGGAACACGCGGTGGCCGGGCTCGCCGAGACGACCTCCGAACTCGCAGCCTCAGCCGGAGTGGTGCTGCCGGCGCCGGGCCTGGACGACGAGTTACTGGCTGCTCCTTCCACCGCCCCGTGAACGCCGACGTTGACCTGCCCCCGGGACTGCGCCGCAGCGCAGCCGGTTCCGCTGCCGGCCGGGAGTGGCTGCGGGGCTTCAACAGCCTCTATGCCCAGACCATGCTGGACTGGAACCTGCGGGTTGTGCCCGGCGGGCCGTGGTTCGGCCAGACTGCGGCCGTCTTCCCCGTGCTGGCGTCCGATGGTTCGCCTGCAGTGCTGAAGCTGACATTCCCGCATCCAGAGGCCGACGGCGAAGCCCAGGCCCTCAAACTCTGGGACGGCCGCGGAGCCGTCCGGCTGCTGGACGAACGCGGCCCCTTCGTGCTGTTGCTGGAACGCCTGGACGCGGCCCGCCCGCTCTCCGCAGTTGCACTGGACGAGACCACCGGCATCTGGGGCGGACTGGTCCGACAGTTGCAGCGGCCCCAGGTGCCGAGCCCGGCCGGCAGTTTCGACCAGGTGTCGGCCCTGGCGGAAGAATGGACGGACACCCTCCCGGCCCGCTGGCTTGAACTGGGCAAGCCGTTCCCGGCCTGGTTGCTGGAGTGTGCCTTGGAAGTCTGCCAAGTCCGTGGCAGCGTTGGCCGGCGCGAGGACCGCGACGTGCTCCTGCACAGCGACCTGCACTATGGGAACATCCTAGCCCGGCTTGACACCCCGGACTGCTTTGCCGCCATTGACCCCAAGCCACTGATCGGCGACGCCGAATTCGCCGTCGCGCCGATGCTCTGGAACCGGATCGCAGATTTGGCTGCCGCCGACGCCGGGCGGCATCTCAACGCCCGGTGCCTGGACCTGGCCGAGGCGGCCGGACTAAACCCGGACACCGCCCGGGAATGGGCCGTGGCGCGCGAAGTGGATAACGCGCTGGATTACCTGCTGCACCGCGCGACCGGCGGCGCCGAGCGCTCGCTCTGGGTCGCATCCACGCTGGCCGGCAGGACGCTGCCGGATCTTCCGGCGGCGCACGCCTTGGCGGCACCTGCCTGAGCGGCTGAGCGGTCGTCCCGGCGCGGCCCGGCTGCCGTGGCCCGGCCGGCGCGGCCCGGCTGGCGCTGCTCAACGGCCGAGCACGTTCTCCTGCAGCACGTCATAGCCAAGCTTGAGGATCAACGCGGCCACGACGAACAAAAAAACCATCCTGATGAACTTGCTGCCCTGCGAGACGGCCATCCGGGCGCCGACGTAGCCGCCGGCCATGTTCACCAGGCCCAAGACCAGCCCGAGCCCCCACAGCAGCGCGCCGCTGGGCAGGAAAAAGGCCAGGGCGCCGAGGTTGGTCGCCATGTTGACGATCTTGGCCTTGGCACTGGAGGCCAGGAAGTTGTAGCCAAGCACCGCCACCATCGCGATGATCAGGAACGAGCCGGTGCCGGGCCCGATCAGTCCGTCATAGAAACCGATGACCAGGCCGATCCCCGCCGCGGCGCCCAGGTGCCGGACGCCCTTGTACCGCAGCTGCGTCAAGGTCCCGGCCGTCGGCCGCAGCGCGGTAAACACTGCCACCGCAATCAGCGCCACCACGATGATTGGCTTGAAGACCTCGGCCGGCAGGACGGTGGCCACGATGGCGCCGCCGAAACTGCCCGCCAGCGCGATGCCGGCCATCGGCAGGGCCGTTTTCAGGTCGGGATGCGCCCTGCGGTAGTACGTCACCGCGCTGGTGGTGGTGCCGAAAATGGACCCCATTTTGTTGGTGGCCAGCGCCTGGACGGGGCTGATCCCGGGGACCAGCAGCAGGACCGGCAGCTGGATCAGGCCGCCGCCTCCCACCACGGCGTCCACCCAGCCCGCAGCAAAGCCAGCCACCACCACGAGGGCGAGGGTGGCAAGCTGCAGTTCTTCGAGTCCTGAAATCACTTCCCGGCGAGGGCGGCCAAGTGCGCAGCCGCCATGCCCACCGGAACGTTTTCGGCCTGGCCGGTGGCCCGGTCCTTGACTTCGACCACGCCGTCAGCCAAGCCCCGGCCAACCACCACGATGGTGGGCACGCCGATCAGTTCGGCATCCGAGAACTTCACGCCCGGGGACACCTTGGGCCGGTCGTCGTAGATGACCTCGACGCCGGCGCTGGACAGCTCCTCGGCCAGCTTGTTGGCCGCCTCGAAAATGTCTTCACCCTTGCCGGTGGCGACAATATGCACGTGGGCCGGGGCCACGTTGCGGGGCCAGACCAAGCCCTTGTCGTCGTGGTTCGCCTCGGCCAGGGCCGCCACCGCGCGGGTGACACCGACGCCGTAGGAACCCATCGTGACAGTGGCGAGTTTGCCGTTGCGGTCCAGCACCTGCAGCCCCAGCGCTTCGGCGTACTTGCGGCCGAGCTGGAAGATGTGGCCCATTTCGATACCGCGGGCCGCCTCCAGCGGACCGGAACCGTCGGGGGCCGGATCGCCTTCACGGACTTCGACGGACTCGATGATGCCGTCCCAACCGAAATCGCGGCCGGCAACCAGCCCGAACACGTGCTTGCCGTCCTGGTTCGCGCCGGTGATCCAGCGTGAGCCCGTTACCACCCGGGGATCCACCAGATACAGCAGCCCGGTGGCTGACTCCGTTCCCAGCACCGCGGCGTCCAGGCTGTTGCCCGGACCGATGTAGCCCCTGACCAAGCCGGGGTGCTGCTTCAGGTCGTCCTCCGAGGCAGCCTCGACCTCGACTTCGCCACCCATCGGCAGGAAGGCGCCGATGTTCGCCTCGACGCGCTTCAGATCGACGGCACGGTCGCCGGGCACCCCGATCACCACGATGGTCCGCTCGCCGGTGGGCAGTTTGACCACCAGGACGACGTTCTTCAACGTATCGGCGGCGGTCCACTCCCCGTCCGCGCGGGGGGCCAACTGGTTGGCCGAGGCCACCAGGGTCTCGATGGTCGGCGTGTCCGGAGTGTCCTTGACCTCGGCAGCCGGTGCATCGGCGTAGTCGATCGGCTCCGGCGCTACGGTGGCGACGGCCTCTACGTTCGCTGCGTAACCGCCGGGGGAACGGACGAACGTGTCCTCGCCGACCTCGGTGGGATGCAGGAACTCCTCGCTCTTGGACCCGCCCATGGCGCCGGACGTTGCCTTGACCGTCACGACTTCCAGGCCCAGGCGCTCGAAGATTTTGAGGTAGGCGCGGCGGTGCGCGTCGTAGCTGGCGTCCAGGCCCTCGTCGTCAATGTCGAAGGAATAGGAGTCCTTCATGATGAATTCACGGCCGCGCAGCAGTCCGGCGCGCGGGCGGGCCTCGTCCCGGTACTTGTTCTGGATTTGGTACAGCGTGACGGGCAGGTCCTTGTACGAGGAGTACAAGTCCTTGACCAACAGGGTGAACATTTCCTCGTGCGTGGGGGCCAGCAGGTAGTCGGCGCCCTTGCGGTCCTGCAGCCGGAACAGCCCCTCGCCGTATTCGGTCCAGCGGTTGGTCGCCTCGTAGGGTTCGCGCGGCAGCAACGCCGGGAAGTGCACCTCTTGGGCGCCGATGGCGTTCATTTCCTCGCGGACGACGGCCTCCACCTTGGCCAGCACTTTCAACCCCAGCGGCAGCCAGGAATAGATGCCGGGGGCAGCACGGCGGATGTAGCCGGCGCGCACCAGCAGCTTGTGGCTGGCCACCTCGGCATCGACCGGGTCATCGCGCAGGGTGCGCAGGAACAAGCTGGACAGGCGAAGAACCACTGCAAGTATCCATTTCTCAAGGCTTGGGCCAGCACCGGCCCGCGAAAACAACTGCCTTCTAATCTACTGGTTCCGCGGACCTGCTTTCGACAACTGCCGGTCAATGGTGGCGTTGGCCATGGTCGGCTGCATGATCGCGCGGCACGTCCTCGAAGTGGAGCCGATAGGACCTGTTGGCCCGGCTGGAACGGGTCTAGAACAACACGGTGGCGAACGTGCCGACCTGCCGGAAACCGACCGAGGCATAGGCAGCCATCGCCCGGTGGTTGTAGTCGTTGACGTACAGGCTGGCGACCGGGGCATGTTTCCGCGACAGCTCCACGACGGCGGCCATGCACCCGGCGGCCAGGCCCTGGCCGCGGTAGGCGGGGTTCACCCAGACGCCTTGAATCTGCACGGCAGCGGCGCTGACGTTGCCCAGTTCTGCCTTGAAGACCACCTGCCCTTGGCTGTCCCGCCGGACCAGCGAGTGGCCCTTCCGGATCAGGGTGGCAACGCGCTGGCGGTAGTGCTGGCCGCCTCCGGTCAGCGGCGAGTATCCGACCTCTTCCTCGAACATCGCCACGCAGGCGGGCACCAGCACGTCGAAATCGTCCTCAGTGGAATACCGCACCTGCGGATCGGCCGCCACGGCCGGGGTTCCCCGCAGCTCCAGCAACGGCTGGTTGGGCCGGACGTCGAAGGCCCGCGGATGCGCGTGCCGGAACGACGACCAGATGCCCAGCACGCCGTCTGCCGGACCGAAGATCGAGGACATGCGGCGGTTGCCGGCGGCCAGGTGGGCGCCCAGCCGCGCGCCTTGTTCGGCGTCCAGCCCGACCGGGACCACGTTCACCCCGGCCCAACAGGCTCCGGTGAGGGCGCCGTCGTCGTACATGCCCAAAATCTGGGCGCCGGACGGGGTGGGGCCGGCGGTACCGGCGGACTCCAGGTGGGCAGCAAGAAAAACGTTGGCTACCGGATCAGCGTTTACCAGTTCCCAGAGCGCCTCGGTGTCCGCATCTTCCAGCGGCCGGATCCCGGCATACGGATCGGCGGGTACGGCACCGGCCGTACCCGCTGCCTCTCGGCTAGCTGACGTTAACCACGGGGCTACCCTTGACAGCATTCTCGCCATCGGAGTCACCCATTTCCTCGGCAATCCTCATTGCTTCTTCAATGAGTGTCTCAACAATCTGGTCTTCCGGAACAGTCTTAATGACCTGGCCCTTCACGAAAATCTGGCCTTTCCCGTTTCCGGAAGCTACGCCCAGGTCGGCTTCGCGGGCTTCACCCGGTCCGTTGACCACGCAACCCATCACGGCCACCCGCAACGGCACTTCCATACCCTCGAGGCCGGCAGTGACTTCGTCGGCCAGCTTGTACACGTCCACCTGTGCGCGGCCGCAGGACGGGCAGGAAACAATTTCGAGTTTGCGCTCGCGCAGGTTCAGTGACTGCAGGATCTGCAAACCCACCTTGATCTCTTCCACCGGCGGGGCGGACAGCGATACCCGGATGGTGTCGCCGATGCCCTGCGAGAGCAGCGCGCCGAAGGCGGTGGCGGACTTGATGGTTCCCTGGAACGCGGGGCCAGCCTCGGTGACGCCGAGGTGCAGCGGCCAGTCGCCGCGTTCGGCCAGCAGTTCGTAGGCGCGGACCATGACCACGGGGTCATTGTGCTTGACCGAGATCTTGAAATCGTGGAAGTCGTGTTCTTCGAACAGCGAGGCTTCCCAGACGGCGGATTCGACCAGGGCCTCCGGGGTGGCCTTGCCGTACTTCTCCATCAGCCGCGGGTCCAGTGAGCCGGCGTTGACGCCGATCCGGATCGAGGTGCCGGCGGCCTTGGCTGCGGCGGCGATTTCCTTGACCTGGTCATCGAACTTGCGGATGTTGCCCGGGTTCACCCGGACCGCGGCGCAGCCTGCGTCGATGGCGGCAAAGACGTACTTGGGCTGGAAGTGGATGTCCGCGATCACCGGGATCTGGGACTTCTTCGCGATGATCGGCAGGGCTTCGGCGTCATCGGCGCTCGGGCAGGCCACCCGGACGATGTCGCAGCCGGACGCCGTCAGTTCGGCGATCTGCTGCAACGTGGCATTGATGTCCGTCGTCGGCGTGGTGGTCATCGACTGCACGCTGATCGGCGAGTCCGAGCCAACCCCGACCGAACCGACCTTGATCTGCCGGGTCTTCCGGCGCGGCGCCAGGACAGGCGGTGGTGAAGCTGGCATTCCAAGATTGACCGAGGTCAAAACGTCCTCCATGTGCCGGTCGGCAGTTGCTGAACAGATTTCATTATCCCCCTGCCGGCACGGCCATGGCACATGCTGCGGGAGTGGTGTGGATCATGCGTAGGCGGCGAAGGCTCCGGTCACCGGCGCCCATTCCGTGGTTTTCAGTGCGGAGACAAAGTTGTTGACGTTGAACGGATCCTGCTTCAGTTCATCCAGCAGGCTGTTTTCGCTCTCGGCGGTGAAGATCAGCAGCGCGCCGGTGCCGTCCGCGTACGGTCCCGAGGCCAGCAGCCGGCCCTGCTCCACGAAGCTTCCCAGCCAGGCGCGATGGGCCGGACGGTGCTCGTCCCGGCCGGCCTCAGAATCGGGGGCATACACGTACTCAACGGCAAAAACACTCATGGCCTTCACCTTACCCGGCCCCGGAAGGCGGACGTTACTGAACCGGATGGCGGACGTTACTGGTAGGAAACGAACCAGGGCGCCGGCTTTACCTCGGTGTAGGTGCGCTCGGGGCTGAACGTCGGGGTGTCCTCGTCGTAGAAGTTCTTCCAGCCCATCCGGATATTCGTCGGCAGGTCGTGCCGGAGCGCCCGCCACGTCTCCATCTTCTGGCCGGGATTCCCATGGCCGTCGGCGTGCAGCACCATGGCCAGCTCTGGGTGTCCGGTCTCCAGCTTGTGGCGGTCCGCAATCATCTGGTGCTGGAACTGGTGCAGGATCAACACCTTCTGCGGCAGCGAGTTCTTCCGCGTCAGGTCCGCCAGCCAGTCGCTGACCTTGTTGATCTCGGCGGCGTTGACCGACCCGATCTGCTCCATGTGCCGCTCCCCCTTGCGCAGCCGCCATTCCGGATCCAGTGCCAGTCCCACATGCGGCTCCTTGAGCAGGTCCGCGTACAACTTGGCTTGGGCCAGGAAGTCCGAGCGGCCGGGCTGCAGGTCCAGCACCACGTACACGCCTGCTTTCCCGGCGGCATCGATCCAGGGGCGCAGTTCATCCACATCCGTCTCCGCCGAATAGTCGCCGTCTTTCCCGGCCGAGGACGAGGCGATGGTAGCAATGATTTCGAACGCGGGAACCACCGGTTCCTTGCTGTGCGGCTGGTAGCGCTTGGCCAGTTTTTTGGCGCGCTGGATGGACTCCTTAATGCCTTGTTCGCCGAGCACGCCGAGAGCGGGTCCCGCGGGATGTCCGTACAGCGCCACCATCCTCCGGGACGGGAAGGCCAGTTGGCCCCCGCCGGGTAGTTCGGGCACTTCCAACGCGGCCTGAACCCGGCGCCCGAATGTCTCATTGTTGCCGAACGCTTTGCCGACGCCGAGCACCCGCGCCTCCGGCTCTTCGCGGAGGAAACCGATGGTTGCGCTGCTCTGCCGCGGATCTGCCTTCGGGTCCTGGAAGACGCGTGCGCCAGCCGCCTCAGCCACCGCCAGCGTTGCGGGATAGTCCTGCTCGCCGTCCGGATCGATCAAGACGGAGGCAGGGGCCGGCTCCGCCGCAGCGTCGGGCAGATCAAGTTCTCCGTCCGCCGGCAGGACTTCCACACGCGGCAGCAGGGCGGCCCATCCCGTGGTGCCGACGGCCGCATCCGCACCGGAACCGGTCCCGGCAGCTGCAGCGGAGGCGGAGGCGGGACCGCCGTCGGGCGAACTGGTGGAAACGTCTTCCGGCGTGCCGCTGGGACTACCGTCGGGCTTGACCGGCGGCTGGCCGAAGGCCTTGACCTGTCGCACGCCGAGCCGCTCCAACTCGCTTTCCAGGCCCTCGCCGGCCAGCAGCAGCGGCACGCCCAGCGGCACCGACTCCGCTTCTGCTGCCGCGATGGCCTTCGCATCGTCCGCCGCTGCCACGAACGCCACCGGGCTGGATGCGAACAACGCCTGGCTGGCGGCCAGTGAGGCTTCCGCATCGGAGCCGGGAATGACCTGCGGCTCGGCCGCTTCCGTATTCAACTGCACGCCGTCCGGGGCAGCAGCGCTGGACGCGGCCGGCGATCCGGGCCCGCGGCCTTCGTCCGGAGGGGTGCAGCCGGCCAGGGCCAGGGCCACGGCCAGGGCTCCGGCGATGGCGGCTCCAACCCTGGTTCGGGCGCGCGCCTTCGCTGGCCGGCTGGCGGCCGGGATGCTCGCTTCGGTACGGACTCTCCGCGGTGCTGCACTCACGGCGTGTGGCTCCCTTCGCCGGTTCGGGCCAGTCTAACCACGGCCGCGCGGCCACCCCAGTCCCATGACGGCGTGCCAAGCTACCGCGGCGGCAATCGCCGTCGTTGTTTGGCGGGGCAGCACGTGGCGGAGCAGCATCCGGCGGGGCCGCGTTCAGCCCGGTTGCTGCGGTGAGGGCGTCACCCGAAGATGTTGACCGGTTTGACGATGTCCGCGTAGATCAGCAGCGCGCCCATGCCCATCAGCACCACCGCCACCACGTAGGTCAGCGGCAGCAGCTTGGCGATGTCCACCGGTCCCGGGTCCGGCCGGCGGAACAGCTTGGCGAAGCCACGCCGTATGGCTTCCCAGAGCGCGCCGGCCACGTGCCCGCCGTCCAGCGGCAGCAGCGGGATCAGGTTGAACACGAACAGCGCCAGGTTGACCGATCCCACCAGCCCAATCAGCGTGGCGGCCCGCGCCTCCAAGGGGATCTCGTCCATCGCACTGATTTCGCCGGCAATCCGGCCCACGCCCACCACGCTCATCGGCCCGTTCGGGTCGCGCGGAGCGTCGCTGAAGGCGGCTTCGGCCACATCGGCCAGCCGCTGCGGAAGATGCAGCACGACGCCGGTGATCGCCTGCAGGTTCTCCCCCACCGCCGGAAGCACTTCGGTGGCCGGCCGCGGCACCAATGCCGTGGTGGCGCCCATGCCGACGAAGCCGGCCTGCTCCGTCACGGCCCTGCCGCTGCCGTCCAGCAGCGGCTGTCCGGCGTCGTCAAACACCGGGCGTTCGGTGAGGATCGGGGTGATGGTCGTGCGGATTTCCTTACCGTCGCGCAGCAGCGTGATCGGTGTCTTCTCCCCTGCGGCCTCCCGGATCCACGTGGTCAGCTGGGACCAATCGGTGACCGGTTTGCCGGCAAAGGAGGTGACGGTGTCGCCGGGCCGGATGCCGGCGGCCGTGGCCGGGGCTTCGGGGTCGCTGGGCAGGCAATCGGTCTGCCCGGTCTCGGCCGCTTGCGCCGCCGGGACCACGCACTTGTTGACCTGCGAAATGGTGGTGGTGGCTTGCGCGGTGCCGAAGCCCACCAGCACAATGCCGATCAGCACCGTGCCGATGACCAGGTTCACGAACGGGCCGCCGAGCATGATGATGACGCGTTTGTAGACCGGCAGCTTGTAGAACACCCGGTGGTCGTCGCCGGGCTGCAGCCGCTCCGCTTCCGCCTGCCGGGCATCGTTGGCCAGTTGCTGGAACATTCCGGTGCTGGACCGCCGGACAGCGCCGGCGCCGTCATGGCCGTCCTTGGCCGGCGGGTACATGCCGATCATCGAGACGTAGCCGCCCAGCGGGATGGCTTTGACCCCGTACTCGGTCTCGCCCCGCCGTCGGGAGAACAGGGTCTTGCCGAAGCCGACCATGTACTGGGTGACCCGCACCTTGAACAGCTTGGCGGGCAGCAGATGGCCCACCTCGTGCAGGGCGATGGACACGGCGATGCCGACGGCCACGAAGAGGACGCCGAGAAGGAAAAGCAGAATGGTCACAACTTAGCCAAACGTTCGTGGGCGCGCGAGCGTGCCCAATCTTCTGCGGCCAGCACCGTGGCCACGGTCGGTTCGCCGGTCGGCGCATGCTCTTCCACCACGGCCGCCACCGTCTCCACGATCTGGTCAAAGCGGATCCGGCCCTCGTGGAAGGCATGCACGGCCTCTTCATTGGCCGCGTTGTAGACGGCCATGAAGGTCCCGCCGCCGCCCGCGGCCTGCTTGGCCAGCCGCACGGCGCCGAACACTTCCTCGTCCAGCGGTTCGAAGGTCCAACTGGTGGCCTGGCTCCAGTCGCAGGGCTGTGCGGCGCCGGGCACGCGCTCCGGCCAGCCCATGCCCAGCGCGATCGGCAGGCGCATGTCCGGCGGCGAGGCCTGCGCAATGGTCGAGCCGTCGGTGAACTGCACCATCGAGTGCACCACCGACTGCGGGTGCACCACCACATCAATCCTTTCCAGCGGAACGTCGAAGAGCAGGTGCGCTTCGATGACTTCCAGCGCCTTGTTGACCATGGTCGCCGAGTTGGTGGTGACCATCCGGCCCATGTCCCAGGTGGGGTGGGCCAGTGCCTGAGCCGGAGTGACGCTGCGCAGCTGCTCCTTGCTGAAGCCGCGGAACGGACCACCGGAAGCGGTCACGATCAGCCGGTCCACCTCGGCGGCCGTGCCCGAGCGCAGCGCTTGGGCAAGCGCGGAGTGTTCCGAATCCACCGGCACAATCTGTCCCGGTCGGGCCGCCTCTTTGACCAGCGGACCGCCGGCGATCAGCGACTCCTTGTTTGCCAGGGCCAGCACGTGCCCGGCTCCGAGCGCCGCCAGCGTCGGCGCCAGGCCGATGGACCCGGTAATGCCGTTGAGCACGACGTCGGCGTCCGGCCAGGCGGCGATCCTCGCCGCGGCGTCGGGGCCGGCAAAGAGCTCCGGTAAGTAGCCGGGCACTCCGGCATCCGCCGCTGCCGTCTTGATCGCCGTCGCCAGATCGTCCACCGTGCCGGCGGCGGCGCCGACGGCCTGCGCCCGGGTGTGCACCGCCTGCCGGGCGGCCAGGTCCAGATTGCCGCCGGCGGCGAGCGCCGTGACCTCGAAGCGTTCCGGGGCGGCGTCCACCACGTCGATGCCCTGCGTACCGATCGAGCCGGTGGAGCCAAGCAGCACCACCTTGCGTCGGGCGGGGTGCGGGTTGGCCTGGGGCGGATCGCGGAACTCCATGCGGTCAATTATCCAGCACCGCGCCGGCGTTACGGCTGCCTGACCGCCAGCACGTTGCACGGCGCGGACAGCAGGATGGTCTGCGCGGTCGAACCAAGCAGCAGCTTTCCCACCGGCGTCCGGTTGCGCACCCCGATGACAATCAACTCAGCCCCGGACTCTTCGGCGGCGTCCAGCACTTCCTCGGCAGGCAGCCCGTCCGAAATTCCGTGCCGGATGCTGAAGCCGACTCCTGCCCCGATCAACACAGCTTCGAGCCGTGTGATGTCCGCGGCGTCGGCGTAGCCGGGATCCACCAAGCGGTCTGCCCCGGTGGCGTTGACCACCAGCAGCTTGGCCGCCGCCCGGCGCCCGGCCTCGTCGATGGCGGCCGCCAGCGCCGCGTCGCCGAGAGCATTGGGGACATACCCCACCACGATCGTGCTCATGCACTGACCTCCTTGCCCTGGGGGCTGTCGTCGTCGAGCAATGCCGATTCCATCAGCCGTTGGCGCTTCTTCATCCAGAAGGACAGCACAAAGATGATCACCAACGAGATGTAGATCCCGGCCGCGATCGGCGTGGACACCAAAGCCAGCGGGTCGCCTTGCGAGATGGCCAGCGAACGCCGCAGCTGGCTCTCGAAAATCGGCCCCAGGATCATGCCCACCACCAGCGGAGCGATCGGATAGCCGTAGCGGCGCATGAAGAAACCAAGTACGCCGATCACCAGCAGTACGAACACATCCACCGGCGTGAAGTTCACCGAGAACGCACCTAAGGCGGCGAAGACCAGGATGCCGGCGTAGAGGTACGGCCGCGGGATCTGCAGGATCTTCACCCACATGCCCACCAGCGGCAGGTTCAGCACCAGCAGCATCAGGTTGCCCACGTACAGGCTGGCAATCAGCGCCCAGACCAGGGCGGCCTCCACCTCGAACAGCAGCGGACCAGGCTGGATGTTGTAGCGCTGGAACGCCACCAGCATCATGGCCGCCGTCGCCGTCGTGGGAATGCCCAGCGTCAGCAGCGGTACCAGCACGCCGGCCGCGGCTGCGTTGTTGGCCGATTCCGGCCCGGCCACGCCCTCGATCGCGCCGCGACCGAACTGCTTTTGGTGCGCACCCTTGGCCAGTTTCTTCTCTGCCGCGTAGGACAGGAAGGTGGCTACGTCGGCGCCGCCGGCCGGCATGGTGCCAATCGGGAAACCAATAAAGGTTCCGCGCAGCCAGGGCTTCCAAGACCGCCTCCAGTCCTCCTTCTTCATCCACGATGTCCAGCCACCGGTCACCGGGATGACCTTGACCGGCCCGTGCCGCAGCCGGGAGGCCACGTACAGCGCCTCGCCCAGCGCGAAGAGCCCGACGGCGACCAGCACCACGTCGATGCCGTCCGCCAGGAACGGGCTGCCGAACGTGTAGCGCTGCTGCCCGGTCATCAGGTCCACGCCCATAAACGCCAGGAACAACCCCAAACCAAGCGACGCGAGACCGCGCAGCACCGAGGCGCCCAGCAGCGCGCCCACGGTCAGGAACGCCACCACCATCAGGGCCACGTACTCCACCGGGCCGATCTGCACCGCGAACGCTGCCACATAGGGTGCCACGAAGCTCAGCAGCACGGTGGCAACGGTGCCGGCGATGAACGAGCCGATCGCCGCCGTCGCCAGCGCCGCGGCTCCACGGCCGGCTTTCGCCATCCGGTTGCCCTCCAGCGCGGTGACAATGGAAGCGGATTCGCCCGGCGTGTTCAGCAGGATCGAGGTGGTTGACCCGCCGTACATGCCGCCGTAGTAGATGCCGGCGAAGACGATGATCGCCGCCGTCGGCTCCAGGCTGTACGTGATCGGCATCAGCAGGGCAACGGTCATGGCCGGCCCGATGCCAGGCAGCACGCCCACTGCCGTTCCGACCAGCACGCCGCCCAGGGCGTAGAGCAGGTAGATCGGCTGCATCGCCACGGAGAAGCCCTCGAGGAGGGCGTAGAAGTTATCCATTCAGGAACGGCACCCCTTCGAGCACACCGGCGGGCAGTGAGACACCGAGCAGCCCGCCGAACGCGAACTGCAGCAGCAGCGCCATGACCACGCCGACCACAACTGCCCGCCACAACGGCTTGGCCCCCAGCGCCCACGCGGCGCCGAAGAACAGCACCGCGGCGGCAACCGGCCAGCCCAGCGGAATAATCAGGAAAATATGCACGACGACGGTGCCCGCCATCTTGGCGACGGTCAGCCAGTCCGTCCGGACATCGGGGTCAATGTCCTCGCCCTCATCCGCCTCGCCGGTCTTGCCGCGCAGCAACTGCACGATCAGCCCGGCGCCGACGATCACCAGCAAGCCGGAGACGAGGTAGGGAAGCGCCCGGGGACCAATGTCGCTGGCCGAGTCGGGCGTCTGGATCCCTGCCCCGGCGACGAAGCCGACGATCCCGATGCTCAGGATCACTGCAGCGAAGAATATTTCTCCGAGCGGCTTGACCGGGGCGGCATCGCTGCCGCCCCGGACCGCTCCAGTAGTGGAAGAACCCATGGTTACTTCAGCAGGCCGATATCCGTCAGGGTTGCGGTGACCGTCTTGATGTCCTCGGTCAGGAAGGTGGAGAACTCCTCGCCGGCCAGGAAGGCGTCTGCCCAGTTGTTGGTGGTCAGGGTTTTCTGCCAGGCGTCGGTGCCGTGCAGTTCGGTGACCAGTGCGGTGAGCTTTTCTGCCTGCGCCTCGTCGATGGACCCGGGAGCCACCACACCGCGCCAGTTGGTCAGCACCAGATCGATGCCCTGTTCCTTCAACGGCTTGACCTCGGGCAGCTGCGGGGCGGCTTCCGGACCGGAGACGGCCAGCGCACGCAGCTTGCCAGCCTTGACCTGCTCGGCGTACTCGCCCACACCGGAAATGCCGGCGGAGACCTTGTTGCCCAGCAGCGCTGCCAGGGATTCGCCGCCGCCGGAGTACGGGATGTAGTTCAGGCTGTCGGCACCGATGCCGGCTTCCTTGAGCATCATGCCGGCCAGAATGTGGTCGGCGCCGCCGGCCGAGCCGCCGGTGATGGAGACGCCCTTGCCCTTGGCCTCGACGTCGGCGATCAGGTCATCGATGGTCTGGTAGGGCGACTCCGCCGGCACCACGACGACGAGCGGCTCTTCGGTGAGCCGGGCGATCGGCGTGGTGTCTTCGATCCGGTTTGCTGACTTGTTGGTCTCCACGGCGCCCACCATCACGTACCCCATCACCATCAGGGTGTTCGGGTCCTGTTCCGTGGCCAGCTTCGCCAGGCCATTGGTGCCGCCGGCGCCGCCGATGTTGACCACCGAGGCGCTGGAGACCAGGTCGTTCTCCTGCAGGTCCTTCTGCATGGAGCGGCCGGTCTGGTCCCAGCCGCCGCCCGGATCCGCCGGGACAATGATGTTGAGCTTGTCGATGCCGGCTTCCTCGGAGCTATTGCCGGCACCGGTGGAGCCGGTGGAGCCGCAGGCTGCCAGCATCAGGGCGGATGCTGCCGCGGCGGCCACCAGGGCCGAACGGCGTCTCATCGTACGGTCGAGCTTCATGTAGGTTCTCCCTCCTCCAACCGGCGTGATGGGCATCACCACGCCGTCGCCCCAGCGTAGGGAGCAGCGCGGCCCGCCGGAAGAATGCGGTCATTGTGGCCGTATTGGTCATTGTGGTCACAGGCACACGCCGCTGTGGCGCAGGTAACAGCATGCGAAGATGGCGGAGTGTTCCGATCCTTGTCCCTGCGCTCCCAGCTGTTCGCTCTGCAGCTGTCCATCCTGCTCGTCGTCGTGCTGGTGGCAGGTTCGGTCGCCATTTCCATGCAGGAACAACAAATCCGGGATGCCTACGAAGGGCGCATGGTCGGCGTGGCCCGCTCGGTGGCGCAGTTGCCCTCCATCGTGGAGGCTTTCGACGACGCCAACCCCAGCCAGAGAATCCAGCCGATCGCCGAGCTGATCGCGCAATCGACCGGGGTGACGTACGTGGTGGTCACGGATCACCGCGGCATCCGCTACTCGCATCCAAACCAAGCGTTGATCGGACGGATGGTTTCCACCGATCCGTCGATCCCGCTGTCCGGTGAGACCTTCATTGGCCGGCAGACCGGCACGCTGGGCGAATCATGGCGTGTGAAGGTGCCGATCTATGACCGGTCGGGTGGCACAGTAATCGGCACCGCCTCGGTGGGCACGTTGGAGTCCACGCTGCGCGACGACCTGAACGACGACCTGCCGGTCCTGCTGGCGTGGCTCATCGCCGCCGCCCTGGTTGGCTCGGCGGGCGCCATCTACATCTCGCGTTTGGTCTGGCGGCGGATTTACCAGCTGGAGCCGGAAGAGATCGCCGCGCTGCTCGAAACCCGCGACGCCATGCTGCACGGCATTGGCGAAGGCGTGGTGGCCGTCGACGACCGCGGGCGCATTGCCCTGCTCAACGACGAGGCAAAACGCCTGCTGGATGTTTCCGATGCCGCGCTGGGCCGTCCGGCCACCACGATTCTGGAGCCAGTGCTGGCGGCCATGCTGGCCGCCAACGGCGGGGCCGACGAGACGGTGCTCGCCGGCGAACGTGTGCTGCTGGCCCGGGCCAACGCGGCCACGGTGGACTCACGCCGGGTGGGCGGTGTGCTCATCCTGCGCGACCGCACCGAACTGCACCAGCTGCTGCAGGATCTTGACGGTGCGCGGGACGTCACGCAGGCGCTGCGCGCGCAGGCGCACGAATTCTCCAACAAGATGCATGTGATCTCCGGCCTGCTGGAGCTGGGCCGCACGCAGCAAGCGGTGGATTTCATCTCCCGGTCCGGGCACGGCGGATCCGTGGTGGCCGGCGAACTGGCTCCGGGGATCACCAACCCCGATGCGGCCAGCCTGCTGATGGCCAAGACAACCATTTGCGACGAAAAGGGCATCCAGTTGGTGATCGATCCGGCATCCGTGCTGGCGCCGGACGGCACAACGGATGCGGTCACCGTGTTGGGCAATCTGGTGGACAACGCGATGGAGGCCGTGGGGCCGCGGGGAACCATTGCCGTGTCCATCACGGAGGGCGCCGATGGGTGCACCATTACGGTCGCCGACGACGGTCCCGGCATCCCGCCGGAGGAACGTGAACGCATCTTCGAACCCGGCGTCTCCAGCAAGGAAGCGGCGCTGCCGGGCAGCCGCGGATTCGGCCTTGCCCTGGTTAGTCGGGTGGCCGCCCGCCGCGGCGGCACGGCACGGGTTGCGCCGTCGGCCTCCGGCGGCGCCGAGTTCACGGTAAGCTTCTCGCCGACCCCGTCGAACGCCCGCCTGCAAGGAATCCCGGTCGCATGAACCAGATCCGCACCGTCGTCGTCGACGATGACAAGGAAGTCGCCGGCGTGCACACCGGCTTCCTGCTCGCCCACGGCGCCTTCGACGCGGTGGGCACGGCCTATTCCGGGACCGACGCGCTGGCCATGATTTCGGCCCTTCGCCCCGAGTTGGTGCTGCTGGACATCCATTTGCCGGATCTGAGCGGCATCGAGGTCCTGCGGTCGGTCCGCAACCTGCCGGGCGAACCGGTCGACGTCATCGCCATCACCGCCGCGCGCGAGCTGGACACGGTACGGGCGGCCATGGCGGGCGGTGTGCTCCACTACTTGGTCAAACCGTTCACCGCGCGGGTGCTGATGGACCGGCTGGACGCTTACGTAGAGCACCGCCGGCAGATCAGCGGCAGCGGCCAGGCCGCCGTGCTGGACCAAGACGGCATCGACCGGCTGCTGGCACCCGCTGGGGCCCCGCTTGCCACGATCCCGGCTTCCCGTGTGCCGGTCCCACTGCCTAAAGGCCTGTCCCTGCCTACCCTGGAGGCTGTCATCGCCGACCTGCACGCTACCGGCGCTGCGTCGTCGGCATCCGAAGTCGCGGGACGGCTGGGACTGGCACGGGTGAGCGCGCGGCGCTATCTGGAGTACCTGGTGTCGCGCGGCGAGGCCCGGATCACGCCGCGGTACGGCGCCGCCGGCCGGCCCGAGAAGTTCTATCTGCTGATCGGCTAGGAACGAATGGTGGCCCGCCGCAGGGTCAGCTCCGCGTGCTTGAGCAGCGGCCCGTCGATCATCTTGCCGCGGAAGCGGAAAGCCCCCGGTTCGTTGGCAGCGGCAGCCAGCAGGGCGGCCGCATAGTCCGCCTCCGCCTGGCCGGGGCGGTAGGCGCCCCTGACCACCTCAGCCTGGCTCGGATGGATGATCGCCTTGGCCGCAAAACCCGACGCTGCCGCATCCTCGGCTTCCGCCGCCAGCCCGTCCAGGTCCGGGATGTCGATGTAAACCGAGTCGATCGCCGCTTTGCCGTGGGCGCCGGCCGCCAGCAGCACCTGCGAGCGCGCCTGCCGGGCGACGTCCCGGTAGGTCCCGGAGGCGAACCGGCTGGAACTGCCGCCCAGCGAGGCGACCAGGTCCTCGGCGCCCCACATCAGCGCCGTGACATTCGGGCAGCCGGCCAGCTCGGCAGCATGCATCACGCCGAGCGCCGTTTCGCAGAGCGCCACCACCGAATACTCCCCCAGTCCCCGCACGGCCGACGGGTCCTCGGCCTTGGCCAGCATGATGCTCCGGTAGCCAGACCGGCCGACGGCCTCCATGTCCAGTCCGTGGTCCGCGGTCCCGACCGCATTGACCCGGACCATGGTGCGCGCCGGATCCAGCGGGTGGCCGATGATGGCTTCCCGGGCCGCGGCCCGCTCCGCCGGCGCCACCGCATCCTCCAGGTCGAGGATCACCGCGTCGGCGCGTTCGGCGGCCTTCCGGTAGCGGTCCGGCCGGTCTGCCGGACAGAACAGGATGGCTGGTCCCATCTCGAAGCCAGTCACCGGTGCCTGCCTTCGGGCCGGCCGTCCCACAGTTCCGCGTCGTTGGTTTCCGAGCCCGCGATCGAGGCGGCGTGGCCGTCCGCCGTCCACATCAGGCAGCTGCGCGTCACGGTGGCCACCACATCGCCGTGCTGGTTGCGACCGGTGTGGTGCATGGTCACCACGCCGGTGCCGGGCCGGGACTTGGAGAGCCGTTTGTCGGTGACCACCGTCTCCGTATACAGCGTGTCTCCGTGGTAGAGCGGGTGTGGGAAGGTCACGTCGGTGAGGCCCAACTGCGCCACGATGGTGGCCTGGGTCAGTTGGCCGACCGACTGGCCCACCACCGTGGCGAGGGTGAACATGGAGTTCATCAGCCGCTGCCCGAAGGGCTGCTCGGCCGCCCAGGCCGCGTCCAGATGCAGGGCCTGGTTGTTCATGGTGGCGGTGGTGAAGAGCACGTTGTCCGTCTCTGTGACGGTCCGGCCCGGGCGGTGGGCGTAGATGACATCCGCCTCGATCTCCTCGAAGTACAGCCCGCGCTGGATGACCACCTTCTGGGCACCGGTTGCTTCGGAGGGGGTGGCCGCCGCCCCGGCGTCGGTGTTCACCGGGCACCTGCCTGGAACTGGTCAACCAGCAGTTCGGCGCCGGTGGCGGCCACCACGTCCTGGACGTCCACACCTGGGGCCGTCTCGCGGAGCACCAGGCCCTGCTCGGTGACGTCGATGACCGCGAGATCGGTAATGATCTTGTCCACGCAGCCCCTGCCGGTGAGCGGCAGCGTGCATTCGGTGAGGATCTTGGGGTTCCCGCTCTTGTCCACGTGCTCCATCATGACGATCAGCTGTTTGGCGCCGAAGACCAGGTCCATCGCTCCGCCCATGCCCTTGACCATCTTGCCCGGGATCATCCAGTTGGCCAGGTCCCCGTTCCGCGCCACCTGCATGGCACCGAGGACCGCCACATCGACGTGCCCGCCGCGGACCATGCCGAACGACGCGGCCGAGTCGAAGATCGCCGCTCCGCGGTTGAGCGTCACGGTCTCTTTGCCCGCATTGATCAGGTCCGGATCGAGCTTGTCTTCGGTTGGATAGGGGCCGACGCCCAGGATGCCGTTCTCCGAATGCAGGATGACTTCCACGCCGTCGGTAATGTAGTTCGGAATCAACGTGGGCATCCCGATGCCGAGGTTGACGTACTGCCCGTTTTCCAGCTCCTGGGCCACCCGTGCGGCCAGCTCGTTGCGCGTCAGTGCCATGGCGTACTCCTTCTACTTCCCGGTGGCGCCGGTAGCCTGGCCGGCCAGCTGCACCGTACGTTTTTCAATCCGCTTCTCCACGTCCGGCGCCAGCACCACGCGCTGGACGAAGATGCCCGGCGTATGGATTTGCTGCGGATCCAGTTCGCCGGGCTCGACCAACTCCTCCACTTCGGCGATGGTGATCTTGCCGGCCATCGCGCACAGCGGATTGAAGTTCATCGCCGTGACATGGAAAACCAGGTTGCCCAGCCGATCGCCCTTGGCCGCGTGCACCAGTCCGAAATCGGGACGCAACGATTCCTCCAGCACGTAGTCGGCGCCGCCGAAGCTGCGCACCTCCTTCGGTTCCGAGGCGATGGCCACCGACCCATCGGCGTCGTACTTGCGCGGCAGGCCGCCCTCGCTGACCTGGGTGCCGACGCCGGCGGCAGTGTAGAAGGCGGGGATGCCCGCCCCGCCGGCCCGCAGCTTCTCCGCCAGCGTGCCCTGCGGAGTCAGCTCCACTTCCAGTTCGCCGGCCAAAAACTGCCGGGCGAATTCCTTGTTCTCGCCCACGTAGGAGCTGATGGTGCGCCGGATCCGGCCGTCCGCCAGCAGCACGCCGAGCCCCCAGTCGTCCACGCCGCAGTTGTTGCTGATGGTTTCCAGGTCCGTGGTGCCTGCGTCGTGCAGTGCCTGGATGAGCCCCACCGGAATGCCGCACAGGCCGAAGCCGCCCACGGCCAGCGAGGCGCCGTCGGGGATGTCCGCCACCGCCTCCGCGGCGGTTGCTACTACCTTGTTGATCACTGAGTCCTCCTCGGTCTTGTGCAAACGGCCCCTGATCTCCACGTGGGCCCAGCGGCCCGTGGCGACCGTCAGACGGGTTACAGGCCCAGCTCGCGGGCGATCAGCATCAGCTGCACTTCGGTGGTCCCTTCGCCGACCTCCAGGATCTTCGAGTCACGGTAGTGGCGCGCCACCCGGAACTCGTTGATGAATCCGAAGCCGCCGAAAATCTGGGTGGCATCGCGGGCGTTGTCCACGGCGGCTTCGCCTGCCACCATCTTGGCAATCGCGGACTGCGTTTTGAAGTGTTGGCCGGCCAGCATCCGGGCGGCCGCGTCGTAATAGGCCAACCGGGCGGTATGCGCGCGGGCCTGCATGCGGGCGATCTTGAACTGGATGGCTTGGAAGGCGCCGATGTTGGTGCCGAAGGCCTGCCGCTCCTTGGCGTAGCGCACCGCCTCATCCACGCAACCCTGTGCCGCCCCGGTGGCCAGCGCCGCGATCGCGATCCGGCCCTCGTCGAGGATTTGCAGGAAGTTGGCATAGCCGCGGCCCCGCGCTCCCAGCAGGTTCTCCTCCGGCACGCGCACGTTGTCCAGGGTGAGCGGATGTGTGTCGGAGGCGTTCCAGCCCACCTTGTTGTAGGCCTTCTCGGCGGTGAAACCCGGTGTGTCGGTGGGAACCAGGATGGTGGAGATTTCCTTCTTGACCGAACCGTCTGCGCGCTCGGAGGTACCCGTGACAGCGGTGACGGTGACCAGCTTGGAAATCTCGGTACCGGAGTTGGTGATGAATTCCTTGTGCCCGTTGAGCACCCATTGCCCGTCGGCCAGCTCGGCCCGTGTCTTCGTGCCGCCGGCGTCCGAGCCGGCTTCGGGTTCGGTCAGCCCGAAGCCGGCGAGGGCTTCGCCGCTGGCCAGCATCGGCAGCCACTGCTGTTTTTGTTCCTCGGTGCCAAAGCGGTAGATCGGCATCGCGCCCAGCGAGACCCCTGCCTCCAGGGTGATCGCCACCGACTGGTCCACCGCACCGAGTTGCTCCAGAGCCAGGGCGAGGGCGAAATAGTCGCCGCCCATCCCGCCGTACTCCTCCGGGAACGGGAGCCCAAACAGGCCCATCTCGCCCATCTGTTCCACCACCTTGTACGGGAAACTGTGCTCCTCGTCGTGCTTGGCGGAGACCGGGGCGACCACCTCGCGGGCAAAGTCGCGGACCGTCTCCACCAGGTCCTGGTGGTCCTCGCTCAGGGAAAAATCAGGCATGGTCATGCCCCTTTCTGCTCATGTCCTCTGGGGCAGGATCTGCTGCCCGCACGACGGCGACAATCTGGTCGGCCTTGACCAGATCGCCGGGTTTCAGGTTGATGCTGATTTCGCCGGCGATTCCGGCGCTCAGCTGGTGCTCCATCTTCATCGCTTCCACCGTGAGCAGCGGCTGGCCGGCCGACACCTGTTCGCCATTAACCACCGCCACAGAGGTCACCGTCCCCGGCATCGGCGAGCGCACCTCGGGCGACACCTGCCCTTCGGCCCGCTGGACCTCCGCCAACGCGTCCGCCAGCCGGCTCTCCCGGCCGCGGACGGCCAACCGGGCCGACCAGCCTGCATCGCCCAGCCAGAGCGCGCCGTCCTCGCCGAAGGCGTGACGCAGCGGCCGGCGGACCCCGTCGATCTCAACGGCCTGTCCGTCAGCGGAAGGCACGACGGCGTAGCTGCCGCCGCCTGTGCTGACAACCGCATCGCCGGGCGGGTCCGCTGCCGCTTCCCCGGCCCAGGCCACGGCCACCTCCCGGTGCTCGCCGCCGCCCAGGTCGAAGCTGACGATGCGCGGGCGCGGCCCGCTCAACCGCCAGCCGTTGCTCCGCCAGGCGGACCCGGCACGTCCCGCGGCCCCGGTCTGGCTCTGCGCCTGCTGCTCACGAAGCAGCCAGTACACGGCGGCCACGGCCAGTTCGGCGTCGTCGGGCCGCCGGAACTGTTGGTGCATGATCTTCCGGTCGATCAGCGTGGTGTCGAGCCGGCCGGCATGCACATCGTCGTCGGCCAGCAGGCTGCGAAGATGCTCAATGTTGGTGTGGACGCCCAGCACGCTGGTGTCGGCCAGCGCGCCGTCCAGCCGTGCGAGGGCCTGCTGCCGGTCCACGCCCCACGCGATCACCTTGGACAACAACGGGTCGTAGTCGGAGGGGATGGTTAGGCCGGGCAGCAGCGAACTGTCCACCCGGATGCCCTCGCCGGCCGCTTCGGCCAGTTCCAGGACCGTGCCGGCCGACGGCAGGAACTGCTGCGCGGGGTCCTCGGCATAAACGCGGGCTTCCACCGCGTGTCCCGTGAGCACGACGTCGGACTGCGCCAGCGTGAGCGCCTCGCCGGCCGCGATCCGCACCTGCCATTCGACCAGGTCCAGCCCGGTCACCAGTTCGGTGACAGGGTGTTCCACCTGCAGCCGGGTGTTCATCTCCATGAAGAAGAACTCGTCCGGTGTGTCGTCGGAGACCAGGAACTCCACGGTTCCGGCCCCGGTGTAGTCCACCGAGCGGGCGGCCTCGCAGGCCGCTTCGCCGATCCGGGCGCGGGTGGCTTCGTCCAGCAACGACGACGGTGCCTCCTCGATGACTTTCTGGTGCCGGCGCTGCAGCGAGCACTCGCGTTCGCCCAGGTGGATGGCGTTGCCGTACTGGTCACAGAGCACCTGCACTTCGATGTGCCGGGGCCGGGCGATCAGCCGTTCCAGGAACAACGTGTCGTCGCCGAAGGCTGAGGCGGCCACGCGCCGGGCGGCGGCGAGCGCGGCAGAGAGTTCGTCGGGCCGCTGCACGGCCACCATGCCCTTGCCGCCGCCGCCGGCGGACGGCTTGATCAGCAGTGGATAACCGACCTTTTCGGCGGCCAGGACCAGGCGGTCGTCGTCGAGCCCGGGCTCATCGATCCCGGGGACCACCGGAACCCCGTGCGACGCCACATGGTTTTTGGAGCGGATCTTGTCCCCCATGATTCCGATCGCCCCCACGTTCGGCCCGATGAAGACAATGCCCGCCGACTCCAGTGCCTGCGCGAAGTTCACGTTCTCGCTGAGGAAGCCATAACCGGGGTGCACCGCCGCGGCGCCGGTGGCCTTGCACGCCTCGATGACTGCGTCGATGCGCAGATAGCTCTCCGCGGCGGGCGCGGGCCCGATCCGCACCGCGATGTCGGCCTCGCGCACGTGGCGGGCACCGGCGTCGGCATCTGAATAGACGGCAGCGGAACGGATGCCCATGCTGCGCAGCGTACGGATCACGCGGCAGGCAATTTCGCCGCGGTTGGCAACCAGGACGGTCTCGAACACGTCTCTCACATCCTGAACAGGCCGAAAGCGGATTCCGGCAGCGGGCTGTTGGCGCAGACATCGAGGGCGAGGCCCAGCACCGTGCGGGTCTGCGCCGGGTCGATGATGCCGTCGTCCCAGAGCCGGGCGGTGGAATAGTACGGGTTCCCCTGGGCTTCGTATTGTTCCCGGATGGGGGCTTTGAACGCTTCCTCGGCTTCGGCGCTCCATGGCTCCCCCCGGGCCTCCATCTGGTCGCGCTTGACGGTGGCCAGGACCGAGGAGGCCTGGTTGCCGCCCATCACCGAGATCCGCGCGGCCGGCCACATCCAGAGGAAGCGCGGCGAGTAGGCGCGTCCGCACATGGAGTAGTTGCCGGCGCCGAACGACCCGCCGATCACCACGGTCAGCTTCGGCACCCGGGCCGTGGCGACGGCCGTCACCATCTTGGCGCCGTGCTTGGCGATGCCGCCGGCCTCGTAATCGCGGCCCACCATGAAGCCAGAGAGATTCTGCAGGAACACCAGCGGGATGCCGCGCTGGTCGCACAGTTCAATGAAATGCGCGCCCTTGAGCGCGGATTCGGAAAAGAGCACGCCGTTGTTCGCCACGATCCCCACCTGGTGCCCGTGGAGGCGGGCGAAGCCGGTGACCAGGGTGGTGCCGTACTCCCGTTTGAACTCATGGAAGCGGCTGCCGTCCACCAGCCGGGCGATGACCTCGCGGACGTCGTAGCCGGCGTTGACGTCCACCGGAACGGCACCGTAGATCTCCTGCGGTTCGATTGCCGGTTCTTCGACGGCCGCCGTCTCCCACGCCGGCACCTGGGACGGAAGCGTAGAGACGATGTCGCGGACGATCTCCAGCGCGTGCAGGTCGTTCTCCGCCAGGTGGTCCGTCACTCCCGACGTCTGCGCATGCAGTTGGCCGCCGCCCAGCTCCTCGGCGGTGACCACTTCGCCGATGGCGGCCTTCACCAGCGGCGGGCCGCCCAGGAAAATGGTTCCCTGGTTGCGGACAATCACTGTCTCATCACTCATCGCCGGCACGTACGCACCGCCGGCTGTGCAGGAACCCAGCACCGCGGCAATCTGCGGGATCTTCGCTGCCGACATCCGCGCCTGATTGTAGAAGATGCGCCCGAAGTGCTCGCGGTCCGGGAACACGTCGTCCTGCTTGGGCAGGAACGCACCGCCGGAATCCACCAGATAGATGCAGGGCAGGTTGTTCTCCAGCGCCACTTCCTGGGCGCGCAAATGTTTCTTGACCGTCATCGGATAATAGGTGCCGCCCTTGACGGTCGCATCGTTGCAGACCACCAGCACGTGGCGGCCATGGACCAGGCCGATGCCAGCGATCATCCCGGCGCCGGGCGAATCGCCGTCGTACATGCCTTCTGCGGCCAGCGGGGCGATCTCCAAGAACGGACTGCCGTCATCCAGCAAGGTGTCCACCCGCTCCCGGGGCAGCAGCTTGCCGCGGTCAAGGTGACGCGCTCGCGCACTCGCCGGCCCGCCCAGCGCAGCCGAGGCCAAGCGGTCGTGTAGTTCCGCCGCCAGCTTGCGCTGCTCCGCATCGTTGGTCCGGAAGCTTTCGCTGGTAGTGTCCACCCGGGAAGCCAGTGTCTCCATCGACACCCTCCTGGCCGAAGCCGTTGCGCATCCCGCAGCCCGCCGCCGATCGCGGCAGAAACAACTGGCCTGCAAGACGCATTTTGGTTAGTCTGTACTAACTGAAATCAGGCTAATAGCCGCTGACAGTCTTGTCCAGCACTCATCCAGCATTTGCGCGAGGGAGCCGACCCATGCCGATAGCACCGCACGCCGACGCCGAGATACGGCAGACCGGGCGCAGCCGGGCCAAGGCAACCCGCCGGGCTGCGCTGCTGGATGCCGCCGCCCGCCTCTTTGCCGAGCGCGGCTTCAACGGGGTCTCCATCGAGGACCTGGGCTCGGCGGTAGGCGTCAGCGGCCCTGCCGTCTACCGGCACTTCAACAGCAAGCATGCCGTCCTGGCCGCCCTGCTCACAGGCGTCAGCCAGGACCTGCTGGACGGCGGCCAGGAAGTGGCGGCCAGCCGCAACGACGCCGAGGAAGCCCTCCGCGGGCTGGTCGCCTTCCACGTGGACTTTGCCTTGAAGAATCCCGACGTGATTCGCGTCCACGACAGGGACCTGGACAGCCTGCCCGCCGACGATTCGGCCATCGTGCGGACGCTGCAGCGCACCTACGTGGAAGTGTGGGTTTCGGTGCTGGCACGGCTGCTGCCCGAGGCGGATGCGGCACAGTTGCGGGTCCGCGCCCACGCCGCTTTCGGGCTGATCAACTCGACCCCGCATTCGACCCACCGGAGCAGGCCGCTGCGGGAAGCCTGGCGCCGCAATCTGCTGGAACAAATGGCATGGGCGGCGTTGAAAGCCGAGTAGGGTGTATCAGATACCAACTAGCCGAAAGGTCTACTGTGATTGAGCTTCGTCCTGTAGAACCTGCCGACCTCGACGAGTTTTTCGAGTACCAGCAGGATCCCGACGCCAACCATATGGCCGCCTTCGCGGCCAAGAATCCCTCTGACCGCGGCGTCTTCAACCTGCACTGGCAAAGCCTGCTCGACGACGAGACCATCACCGTTCGCACCGTCACTGTCGATGGCGAAGTGGTGGGAAGCGTGCTGGCCTATCCGAACGAAGGGTACCCGGAACTCAGCTACTGGACGGCCAAGTCGCAGTGGGGCAAGGGCGTCACCACCGCGGCCGTCGAGGCGTTCTTGAAGGAATTCACCGAGCGTCCCATCCGCGCCCGGGTCGTCAAGGACAACCTGGGATCGGTCAAGGTGCTGCACAAGCTGGGCTTCCGCACCGTCGGCGAAGCCCAAGGATTTGCCAATGCCCGCGGCGCCGTGGTCACCGAGGAGATCCTCGAACTGGCCTGATGGCGCCCCGGCTTGAAGCGGCGTGTCTGCTTCAAGCCGGGTCGTGCCTGCTTCACGCGCCGCGTGGCCTCGTTCCGGGTGCTCACACCATGGTCAGTGCCATCCCGGGATCCGACAGGAGGGCGCCGACGTCGGCAAGGAAGCGCCCTGCCTGCTCACCGTCCACTACCCGGTGGTCAAAGGACAGGCTTAGCGTCACCACCTCGCGCAGCGCCACCTCGCCCCGGTACTCCCACGGTTGCCGGCGCACTGCGCCGACGGCGAGAATGGCGGACTCGCCTGGGTTAAGGATGGGCGTGCCGGCATCGATGCCAAAGACGCCGATGTTGGTAATCGAGATGGTCCCGCCGCGCAGGTCGGACGGAGCGGTTTTGCCGGCCCGGGCGGTTTCGGCCAATTCCCCCAGTGCCTCGGCCAGCCGGCGCAGATCCAGCCGGTGCGCGCCTTTGATGTTCGGCACTGTCAGCCCGCGCGGGGTGGCCGCGGCAATGCCCAGGTTCACGTAGTTCTGCTGCACGACCTCACCGGCTGCCTCATCCCAGCGGGCATTCAGTTCCGGATGGCGCGCCAACGCCAGGCACACCGCCTTGGCCGCGATGGTCAGCGGCGTGAGCTTCAGCCCGGCGAACGCCTTGTGCCCTTTGAGCCGCTGGATCAGTTCCATGCCGGCCGTGGCATCGACGGTCAGGAACGACGACGCCTGGGGTGCGGTGAAGGCACTGGCCACCATGGCCGCGGCCGTCAGCTTGCGCACTCCCTTAATCGGGATGCGCGTCTCTGCCTCGGCCGCGCCGGCCAGCCAGCCGCCGGCTGCTGCGGGGGCCGGCGTCTGCGCGGCAGCCCCCGCCGGCACCCGCGCCGGGGTCTCTCGGCCGGCCTCGTGGAAATTCTGCACGTCCTCCCGGGTAATCAGCCCTCGTTCGCCGGTTCCCACGACCTGCGCCAGATCGACGCCAAGATCCTTGGCCAGCTTCCGCACCGGTGGGGTGGAACGAGGCCGCTCCGCAGCCGGCGCCCCATTCAGTAAGCCCTGGATCCCGCTGGCAGCGGATACCCTCGCTGTTCCTGCGTGTTCCGCGGCGCCGATTTCCTGCGGTTTTGTCCCGACGGCAGCAGACGGCACCGAGGTGGGGCCCGCTGCCAGGGCCGTTCGGCGCGGGCGTCGGGCCGGTCGACCGTTCCTTTCGGCGGCAGCGCCGTAGCCCACCAGGTTCGGCTGGCGCTGAGACGCCGGCTCCCCCGGCGCCTTCCCGCCGTCGTCGGGTTGTCCCTGATCTTCCACTTCAATGGAAACGATCGGTTCACCCACGCTGACCGTGGTCCCCGGACCTTCGTGCAGCGTCCGGACCACGCCGGTGAACGGCGAGGGCAGCTCCACCACTGCCTTGGCCGTTTCGACCTCGCCGAGGATCTGGTTCAGTTTCACCGCATCGCCTTCGGCCACATGCCAGCTGACGATCTCCGACTCGGTGAGCCCTTCGCCCAGATCCGGCAGTTTGAATACCTTGATCCCCACGGGTTCAGTCCTCCAGTCCGGTCAGCGAGTTGGGCCGGCCGAGCACCCGGTCCACGCCGTCAAGGATGCGGTCCAGGTCCGGCTGATGATGCCGCTCCATCTTGGCCGGCGGGTACGGAATGTCCATCCCGGTGATTCGCACGGGCGCGTGTTCCAGATAGTAGAAGCAGCGTTCGGTCAGGCTGGCCGCGATTTCTGCGCCGAGCCCGCCGGTCCTGGACGCCTCGTGCGTCACCACCAGGCGGCCCGTTTTTCGCACGGAGGCCTCCACGGTGGGAAAGTCCAGCGGCGACAGCGAGCGCAGGTCAATGATTTCCACCGAGACGCCGTCGTCTTCGGCGGCCTGTGCCGCCTCGCGGGCGATCTGGACCAGCGCGCCGTAGGTCACCAGCGTCACGTCGGTTCCGGGGACCTCCACCCGTGCCCGGTCCATCGGCAGTGCGTCCTCCAGCGCGTTCTCGTCCACCTCGCCCTTGGTGTGGTACCGCCGCTTCGGCTCGAAATAGAGCACCGGGTCATCGCTGGCAATGGCCTGCTGGATCATGGTGCAGGCGTCCTGTGGGTTCGATACCGCCACCACGCGCAGTCCGGAGGTGTGGGTGAAATACGCTTCCGGCGATTCGGAGTGGTGTTCGGCCGCGCCGATGCCGCCGCCGAAGGGCACCCTGATCGTCAGCGGCATCTTGACCCGGCCGCGGGTGCGGTAGTGCAGTTTGGCCACCTGGCTGACGATCTGGTCGAACGCCGGGTAGATGAACCCGTCAAATTGGATTTCGCAGACCGGCCGGTAGCCGCGGTAAGCCATTCCGACGGCGGTGCCCAGGATGGCTGATTCGGCCAGCGGAGCGTCGATCACCCGGTGCGCCCCGAAGTCCTTCTGCAGTTCGTCCGTGATGCGGAAGACCCCGCCCAGGGCGCCGATGTCCTCGCCGAGGATCACCACCTTGGGGTCGTTCTCCATGGCCTTGCGCAACCCGGTGTTGATGGCCCGCCCGAACGTCATGGTGGTCATCAGTGGCCCCCTTCGGCAGCTTCGAATGAATCAAGATAGCGCTCGTAGAGCTGACGCTGGCGGGCCAGCACCGGGTGCGGCGCGGCATAGACGTTGTCGAAAAGTTCAAGGTCGCCAGGTTCGGCCATGTTGATGCAGCCGGCGCGCATCTCTGCTGCGGCTTCGTCGGCGGCGTTCTGGACCCGTTGCCGCAGCCCTTCGTCGAGCAGCCCTTCGGCGCTCAGCAGGGCGGCCAGCCGGTCGATCGGATCGCGGCTCTTCCAGTCCTCGAGCTCGTTGGCATCACGGTAGCGCGTGGGGTCGTCCGCCGTCGTATGCGGTCCCATCCGGTAGGTGACCGCCTCGATGAAGGACGGACCGCCGCCAATGCGTGCGTGATCGAGCGCCTTGCGGGTCACGGCCAGACAGGCAAGCACGTCGTTGCCGTCCACCCGGTAACTCGGAATGCCGAATCCCGGCGCGCGGTCGGACAATTTGCCCTGAGCCTGCAGACTGACCGGTTCGGAGATCGCCCACTGGTTGTTCTGGCAGAAGAAGATGACCGGGGCCTGGAAGCTCGCCGCGAAGACCATGGCCTCGTTGACGTCGCCTTGGCTCGTGGCGCCGTCGCCGAAGTAGGTGACGGCCACGGCGTCGTCGCCGTCGAATTTGGCTGCCATGGCATAGCCGGTGGCATGCAGAGTCTGCGCACCGATGATCACCTGCGGGGTGGCCATGTTGATCTCATACGGATCCCAGCCGGAAGGCCTGTTGCCGCGCCACACCCGGATCATGTCCGTCAGGTCCACACCGCGGCAGTAGGCCACGCCGTTCTCGCGGTAACTGGAGAAGACGAAGTCGTCTTTGCGCAAGGCTCGGCCGGAACCGATCTGGGCGGCTTCCTGTCCCAGCAGCGGCGGCCACAAGGCCAGCTCTCCCTGCCGCTGCAGGGCAGTGGCTTCCTGGTCCAGCCGGCGGACCACCACCATGTCCTGGTACAGACCGGCGAGCCGGTCGCCGTCGATATCCTCCAGCCAAGGGTCGAACTCCTCGCTGGCTGTCCGCGTTCCGTCCGGCGCGAGCAGTTGGATATAGCTTTCGTCATTGAGCGGACCGGTCGGGTCCGTGCCTGGTAAGGACACTTGCGACACTCCCTTTGCCTCTTCAGGGCCTGGGGATCTTGTGGATCCCCCGGCACCGGACAGCCCCGCCGGCACCTTTGCCAGCGGGTGTTTGTGACACTACTCACATCCGGCAAGTAGCGCAATGATCAGCGGCAGGATTGAGCATTGTGCCCTGCCCGTCCCGGAACAGGCGTGCTAACCTGCGCACTATGCGGAATCTGGATGGCACCGATCTGCGGCTGCTCGGTGCCCTGGCGCAGGATCCCCGGCGGACCGTTGTGGCGCTGGCGCAGAAGCTCGGCCTCTCCCGCAACACCGTGCAGGCACGCCTGTCCCGCTTGGAGCAGGAGCAGGTGTTCCTTTCCTTCGACCGGCGGATCAATCCGGCCGCGCTGGGCTACCCGTTGGCCGCCTTTATCCACATCCACGTGCACCAGCCGAAACTGCAGCAGATCACCGACGAACTGGCCCGCATTCCGGAAGTGCTGGAAGCCTACGGCGTAACCGGGCAGGCGGACATCCTGGCCCGCGTGGTCTCGGAGGGCGCCGAGGACCTGTTCCGGATCAACGGCACCATCCTGGCCATCGACGGTGTCGAGCGCACCGACACATCGCTGGCCATGCACGAACTGATCCCGTTTCGGATCGAGCCACTGCTGGCCCGCGGAGTCCGGCCAGCCGGCTAGCTGTAAGCTCGGTCCATCGAGCAAGCCCCTACCGCCGGCGGTGTCCTTCAGGTCCACTGCACCGGCCGGGGACCCGAACAGAAGGGACGGCGCCCATGCGCATTGGAGTGCCACGCGAGGTCAAGAACAATGAATTCCGGGTGGCCATCACGCCGCCCGGAGTCCAGGAGCTGAGCATCGCCGGCCACCAGGTGCTGGTGGAGGCAGGGGCGGGCCGGGGTTCCTCCATTACCGACGAGGACTACGCCTCCGCCGGCGCCACCATCATCGATTCGGCCGACGCCGTCTGGGAGGAGGCGGAGCTGGTGCTGAAGGTGAAGGAACCGGTGGCGGAGGAATACCACCGGCTCCGCAGCGACCTGACGCTGTTTACCTATCTGCATCTGGCTGCCGATGCCGCGCTGACCGAGGAGCTGTGCTCCCGCGGTACCACCGCGATCGCTTATGAAACCGTCCAGCTGCCTGACCGATCGCTGCCGTTGCTGGCCCCGATGTCCGAAGTCGCCGGCAGACTCGCCACCCAGGTAGGCGCGTACTCGCTGATGCAGCCGCTGGGCGGCCGCGGTGTGCTGATGGGCGGTGTCCCCGGCACCCAGCACGCCGACGTCGTGGTGATCGGCGCCGGCGTGGCTGGAGCCAATGCAGTGTCCGTGGCGGTGGGCATGCGGGCGAACGTCACCGTGTTGGACACCAATATCCGCCGGCTGCAGCAGCTCGACGACCAGTACCAGGGCCGGGTGGTGACGCTGGCCAGCAACGCGTTCGAGCTGCGGGAGGCCGTGCTGGCCGCGGACCTGGTGATCGGAGCGGTGCTGATTCCCGGCGCCAAAGCACCGAAGCTGGTGACCAACGAGATGGTCAGCCAGATGCGGCCGGGGGCGGTACTGGTGGACATAGCCATCGACCAGGGCGGCTGCTTCGAGGACTCCAGGCCCACCACGCACGCCGAGCCCACGTTTAAAGTCCATGACACGGTCTTCTACTGCGTGGCCAACATGCCCGGGGCCGTCCCGCGCACCTCCACCTATGCCTTGACCAACGCCACGCTCCCCTACGCCAAACTGATCGCTGACGAAGGCTTCGACTCCGCAGCCCGGATACGGCCGGAGCTGCTCCCCGGCCTCAGCACCCGGGAAGGCAAAATCGTTTCGGAACCGGTGCGGCTGGCACACTCGGGCTGATCCCGGCACAAAGCCACGCGGGCCCGACCGTCACCGGCCGGGCCCGCGTGGGTTGGGACGAGCACCGGGGCTGGTGCGCGCCGCCGTCGTTGTTTTAGTGGTCCACCGCCTTCTCGGCACCGACGCCGGTGAGCGAACGGACCTCCATCTCCGCCTGCTTGGCCGCATTCTCGCGGTTCTTGTCCAGCACGGTGCCCAGCCAGCCCAGGAAGAACGCGAGCGGGATGGAGACGATGCCCGGGTTGTTCAGGCCGAAGATCGCGAAGTCGGCGCTGGGGATCATCGACGTCTCCTTGCCGGAGACCACCGGCGAGAACGCGATCAGCACGATGGCCGCGCCGAGACCGCCGTACATGCTCCACACTGCGCCCTGGGTGGTAAAGCGCTTCCAGAACAGCGAGTAGACGATGGTGGGCAGGTTGGCCGAGGCGGCCACCGCGAAGGCCAGCGCCACCAGGAAGGCCACGTTCTGGCCCTGGGCACCGATACCGCCGAGGATGGAGACGACGCCGATGACCACCACGGTGCGGCGGGCCACCTTGACCTCGCCGGCCGAGTCGACCTGGCCCTTGCGCACCACGTTCGCGTAGATATCGTGCGCGAAGGAGGCAGCTGCCGTGATGGTCAGGCCGGCGACCACCGCCAGGATGGTGGCGAAGGCAACTGCCGAGATCAGACCCAGCAGCACCGGACCGCCCAGCGCGAAGGCCAGCAGCGGCGCGGCGGAGTTGACGCCGCCCGGAGCGCTCTTGATGGCTTCCGGACCGATCAGCGAGGCGGCGCCGTAGCCCAGCACCAAGGTGAACAGGTAGAACGCGCCGATCAGCCAGATGGCCCAGACCACGGACCTGCGGGCCTCCTTGGCCGTGGGCACGGTGTAAAAGCGCATCAGCACGTGCGGCAGCGCTGCGGTGCCCAGCACCAGGGCCAGCGCCAGCGAGATGAAGTCCAGCTTGGAGGCCTCCGAGACGCCGTACTGCAGGCCCGGGTTGAGCAGTTCGGGGTTGCCGGCGGTGTCCACGGCGGCGCCCAGCAGCTCGGACAGGTTGAAGCCGTGCAGTGCCAGCACCCACACGGTCATGATGAACGCGCCGGCGATCAGCAGGCAGGCCTTGATGATCTGCACCCAGGTGGTGCCCTTCATGCCGCCGACCAGCACATAGAGAATCATCAGGGCGCCGACGACGGTGATCACCAGCGACTGTCCCAGCCTGGAGTCAATGCCGATCAGCAGGGATACCAGTGCACCCGCTCCGGCCATCTGCGCCAGTAGGTAGAAGAAGCACACGGCCAGCGTGGTGATGGCGGCGGCGATCCGCACCGGGCGCTGCCGCAGCCGGAAGGAAAGGACGTCGGCCATGGTGAACTTGCCGGTGTTGCGCAGCAGCTCGGCCACCAGCAGCAGGGCCACCAGCCAGGCCACCAGGAAGCCGATCGAGTAGAGGAAGCCGTCGTAGCCGTTGATGGCGATCGCACCGCAGATGCCCAGGAAGGACGCCGCCGAGAGGTAGTCGCCGGCAATGGCCGTGCCGTTCTGCCCGCCACTGAAGGACCGGCCCGCGGCGTAGTAGTCGGCCGCGGTCTTGTTGTTCCGGCTGGCGCGCAGCACCACCACCAGCGTCACGCCGACAAACAGCGCGAAGATCAGAATGTTGATCCAGGTGGAATCCTTGATGTCGTCCGCCGTGACGGCCAGCGGAATGTTCACGGCGTGGCTCATTTGGTGTCCTCCGGTAGGCCAACACCCTCGTCTTCGAGGCTGTGGCGGATGTCAGTGGCGATCGGGTCCAGCTTCTTGTTTGCGTAGCGGACGTACCAGGTGGTGATAGCGAACGTGCTCACGAACTGCAGCAGGCCCAGCACCAAGCCGATGTTGATGTTGCCCCAGAGCTTGGTGGACATGAAGTCGTGGGCATAGTCGGCCAGCAGCACATAGGCGAAATACCACAGCAGGAAGGCCACTGCCATGGGGAACACAAACGAACGGTGGCGCTTGCGAAGTTCGGTGAACTCCGGACTGCTCTGGACCACCTGGAAGTCCACGGCGGCGGCGGTGCCGGCGTCCGGGTTGGGGTCGTTACCCATCTTTTCCTCCTCATCGGGCACAGCAGGGTGTGACTGCGCTCACTCTGCTAGCTTGCGGTTCCGGAGGCCAGCAGCCGTATCGGGCGCATCGCTGAACGGTTCGGCAGGTGCGGTGAATGGCGCTCATCTGCGCCGAGCTGCACGCCGCAGAACGGGCCTGCCGCTAGGCTTGTCAGCATGCTCAGCCCGGCCGTGGACATCGCGATCATCGCCGCCATAGCCGTCGTGGCCGTGGCGTTGATTGCGCTGGTGGGTTTCAAGCTGACCCGCTCGTACCGGGATCTGGGCTCCGAGGCCGATCGCGCAACCTACGCCACGCTGCATACCGCCGGACTCGCCGGGCAGTACCTGCGCGCCGGTCTGACACCGTCCGGCGCGGCCAAGGCCAGCAAGCATCTGCGCGGTTTGTTGGGATCCGATGTACTGGTATTGACCGGCCCGGACGACGTGCTGGGCTGGGACGGGGCCGGACAGCCTCCGGAATCAGCCCTGCGCCTGGCCGGTAAGACGATGAAATCCGGCCGCACCCAGGTTTTCCGCGGCAACCAGCTGCTGCCGGACGGCCGCGTCCCGCCGGATAGCGGCGCACGGCACGGACTGCCCGAAGCGGTTTTCGCCCCGATCCGGGTCCAGGAGCGCGTGGTGGGCACCGTCGGAGCGTATACCGGACACGTGGCGGCTTCTCTGGTGCGGGCCACCACTGAAGTCGCGGCCTGGGTGGCCACGCAGATCGAGCTGGCCGAGCTGGATACTTCGCGCACCTTGTTGATGGAAGCCGAGGTCAGGGCGCTCCGGGCCCAGATCAGCCCGCACTTCATCTACAACGCGCTGAACGCCATCGCGTCCTACATCCTCACCGATCCTGCGCGGGCACGGGACCTGGTGATCGAGTTCGCCGATTTCACCCGCTACTCGTTCCGGCGGCACGGCGACTTCACCACGCTGGCCGAGGAGCTGAAGTCGATTGACCGCTACCTGCTGCTGGAACGTGCCCGGTTCGGCGACCGCCTCAAGGTCAGTCTGCAGATCGGCCCGGAGGTCCTCAGCACGGTCATTCCGTTCCTGTCCCTGCAGCCGTTGGTTGAGAACGCTGTGCGGCACGGACTGGAAGCCAAGGAAGGCCCCGGCCGGATCACCATCACCGCCCAGGACGCGGGCGCCTATGCCGAGGTGACCATAGAAGACGACGGTGTGGGCATGGACCCGGAGCGGCTGCGCGCCGTGCTGGCCGGGCACACCGAAGGCGACCACGTGGGCCTGCGCAATGTCGATGTGAGGCTGCGGCAGGTCTACGGCGAAGAACACGGCCTGGTCATCGACACGGCTCCGGGCGCCGGAACGCTGGTCACCCTGCGTGTGCCGAAGTTCCAGCCCGGCAACCGCGTGGAATGACCCTGCCGGGGCGGAGCCGCATGGGCCGCATGGGCCGCTGCAGGCTAATAGACTGTGGCCCATGGTCAATGTGGTTGTCGCCGATGACGAAACCCCCGCCGTCGAGGCGCTGGCATACTTGCTGCGGCAGGATTCCCGGATCGGGGAAATCCACAAAGCCACCAGCGGGGCCGAAGCACTCCGTGCCCTGGAGCGCCACGACGTCGACGCGCTCTTCCTGGACATCCACATGCCGGCGCTGACCGGGCTGGACATCGCCAAGGTCATTTCCCGCTTCAGCCGGCCGCCCGCCGTCGTATTCGTGACGGCCGACGAGGACAAGGCGCTGCAGGCCTTCGAACTGGCCGCCGTTGACTATCTGCTCAAGCCGGTCCGCGCGGACCGGCTGGCGGAATCGGTGCGCCGCATCTGCGAACTGATGGCAGACGCCGGTGCGGCCAAGCCCGAGGTCGTCACCGTGGACCAGGGCGGCATCACCAAGATGATCCGGCGCGACGAGATCAAATACGTGCAGGCCCAGGGCGACTACGCCCGGCTGCACACGGCCGAGGCGAGCTACCTGATCCGCGTGCCGTTGAATGACTTGGAACGCCAGTGGGCCGACGCCGGCTATATCCGGATTCATCGTTCGTATCTGGTGGCCATGGACCAGATCCAGCAGATGCGGATGAGCGCCGGCAGGGCCAGCATTCTGGTCGGCGGCGCCGAACTGCCGGTCAGCCGCCGGCACCTCCCCGCTGTCCGGGACAAGTTGGAAGCCACCCGGGTCAGGCCCCGAGGATGAGCGGTGGTCCAAACCGTGAGGACGGAGCCTTGCTCCCCGACGGCGACGCCCCGCTGCCCGACGGCGATGCGGCGCTCGCGTCCGGCAGCTTCCGAAAGCGGGTCCGGGTTATGGCGCCACGTTCGGCCGCGCCGCAGCCGCCGGGCGGCTACACCTTCTCGCATGAACTGGCCGAGCAGTCCGAAATTGGCGAGCTCTTCGTCCGGTCCTTGGTCCGATCCCAACTGCGTCTGGCCGTCGTCGTTGCTGCCGGCTTCGGCCTGATCCTGCTGGGCGTAGCAGTACTGATCGCGCTGGTGCCCGTCACCGCCACCCTGACGATTGCCACCATCCCGCTCCCCTGGCTGCTGCTGGGCATTGGGATCTACCCGGTTATTCTGGCCTGCGCCGCGCTGTACAACCGCGCCGCTGCACGCAATGAGCGCAAATTCCGCGAGTTGACGGCAGACTGGACCGAGCCGGGGACCAAGCAGTGAATACGGTCGCCGGTCTGGCAGCAGTGGCGGCAGTGTGTGCCGCCACCGTGCTGATCGGCATCTACGGACTGCGGATTTCCCGCACTACCGGTGACTTTTATGTCGCCTCGCGGACGGTCAAGCCCTGGTGGAATGCCTCAGCCATCGGCGGTGAGTACATCTCCGCCGCCAGCTTCCTAGGCGTGGCCGGGCTGATCCTTATTTCGGGAATCGACGCGCTGTGGTTCCCGGTCGGCTATACCGCCGGCTACCTGATGCTGCTGCTGTTCGTGGCCGCACCACTTCGCCGCTCCGGCGCCTACACCATTCCTGATTTCGCCGCAGCCCGGCTTGATTCCACGGCGGCCCGGCGGGTGACCAGCCTCCTGGTGGTTGCGGTCGGCTGGCTCTACATTGTGCCGCAGTTGCACGGGGCCGCCCTGACCATGCGCATCGCCACCGGCCTGCCGGGCTGGACCGGCGCTGTCATCGTCGTCGTCGTGGTGGTGCTGTCGGTGGTCACCGGCGGCATGCGCTCGATCACCTTTGTGCAGGCCTTCCAGTACTGGCTCAAACTCACCGCACTGGCCGTCCCGGTGGTCTTCATCCTGCTGGTACTCACCGGGTCGGGCCAATCCGCCACCGGCGGCGGCGCGGCCTTCGACCCGGCGCTGGACGTCTCCGGTGATGCATCGCTCTACCGGAATATTTCGCTGATCATCGCGCTGCTCTTCGGCACGCTGGGTCTGCCCCACGTGTTGGTGCGCTTCTACACCAACCCCGACGGCGCCGCGGCCCGCCGCACCACGCAACTGGTACTGGGCCTGCTGGCGCTGTTCTACCTCTTCCCCACCATCTACGGCGTACTCGGCCGGCTGCACACGCCGCGGCTTGCGGGCGGCAGCCAGTCCGATGCCACCGTGCTGCTGCTGCCGGGGCGCATTGTGGACGGGTTGGCCGGCGACCTCTTGAGCGCCTGCGTGGTGGCGGGCGCCTTCGCCGCGTTCCTCTCCACCACCTCCGGGCTGGTGGTGTCGCTGGCCGGCGTGGTTAGCCAGGACCTGTTCCGCGGCAGCGTCAAGGGTTTCCGGCTGGCCGCGGTGTTGTCGGCCATCGTACCGCTGGGCATTGCCATGGGAACCGAATCGCTGGCCTTGGCCGGCAGTGTAGGCACGGTGTTTGCGTTCACCGCGTCGACGATCTGCCCGCTGCTGCTGCTGGGCATCTGGTGGCGCGGGCTGACCGATGCGGGGGCCATTGCAGGCATGGTGTCCGGAGCCGTTCTCTGTGGCGGTTCGCTGCTGGCGTCCGCCGTGGCCGGGCCGGCCTTGGGCGCCTGGGCCGAGCCGCTGGGCCAGCCGGCAGCATGGACCGTTCCGACTGCTTTCCTGGTCACCGTGGCCGTCTCGCTGGCTACCGCTTCGCGCAGGCCGGCCACTGTCGCACGGGTAATGGCACGGCTGCACACCCCCGAACGTGCAGAAGACCGGGATCCAGCCGGCCGTCCCGGCAAGGTCAGCCCACTAGATTGACCCGGGCCAGCGCATCATCCCACCCCAGCGGATTACTGCGGGTTCCCGGGTGCCCCGGCCCGCCGACGTGGTTAGTCGATTGAGGCCATCAGCTCGACCACGCGGTCCAGGAAGGCATCCACCTGGTTTTCCTCGTAGCCGTCTTTGCCCTTGGCTTCGCGGAACACCGCCCGGCGGACCACGTCCACGCTCATCGGCTGGTCGTGCTCAAAATAGCCCAGAAGTTCCACGCAGAGCGCGTCCACATCCTCAATGTCATAGCTGACCGCATTCCGCTTTGTGGGGCGGCGGAAGCGTTCGCCGGGTGCCCGGTGCAGCCGGGCGCGCAGCATCGCGGAGACGCGGCCGATCTGCGTCAGCCAGGCTTGCTCGCCCTCCCGCCTGATCAGCGCGTCGCGTTCCCGCTGGGCGAAAACGTCCTCAAGCCGGTCGAGCGCGGCATCCACGGCACGCGGGTCATAACCGCCCTTGGCCGGATCAAACGTCATCGCCCGCACATCGCGGCTGGTGATCGGAACGTCGTCGGGCTCTGGGTTGTTGTAATACTCCCGGGCCCGTCCGAGGAAGTCGTCCACCTGGCGGGCGTTGTAGCCGAAGTCCCGTCGGTCCACATGGTCGAACGGGGCACTGCCCTTGCCGGCTTCAATGGTTCGTCGCGCCATGGTGTCCTGTGAATTCCTGTTCCTTCAAAACGTTCCGCTTGTATACGTCGCCCAGTCTATGCCGGAAGAGTGCGGGTTCCGGGGCATGCCTCGCGCCTACACTGCTCCCGGCGCGAGCAGCGATGCCAGCAGGTAGGCAACCGGAGCGGCAAACACGATGGAATCCAGCCGGTCCATCACGCCGCCGTGTCCCGGCAGGATGTTGCTCATGTCCTTGATGCCCAGTTCCCGCTTGACCATCGATTCGGCCAGGTCGCCGACCGTGGAAGCGGCGACGGTGGCGAATGCCAGCACCAGCCCGAACCACCATTGCAAGTCCAGCAGCAGCACTGAGCACAGAACACCGACGAGAATGGCACCGCTGACCGAGCCGGCAAAACCTTCCCAGGACTTTTTGGGACTGATCTTGGGCGCCATCGGATGCTTGCCGAACAGCACGCCCACGATGTAGCCGAAGGTGTCATTGGAGACCACCAACAACAGCATGGTGGCTACCTTCAGCGCACCCGATTCCTCCAGTAGCAACAGCAGCGCGAAGCTGATGAAGAACGGCACCCAGCAGAGGATGAAGGTGCCGCTGAGCACGCTGCGGACCGCACCCTCGGTACTGTCCAGGCACTTCCACACCATCAGGGCAACGCACGTCACCACCAGCGCGAAGGCCAACCCTTCTGGGCCGCCGTAGTAGGCGGCCACCGGCATGGCCAGGGCGCCCGCGAACAGCGGCGGCAGCGGCACCGTGATGTTCTTCACCGTCAGGGCTCGGGCAACCTCCCACACACCGACGACGGAGAACCCCGCCACGACCATCACGAAAGCGTCCGGCAGGAGGAAAAGCCCGACCAGGACAACAGCCATCAGCGCGATGCCGACGGCGATGGCTGCCGGCAGATTGCGTCCGGCGCGGGAAGGCTTGGCGGCAGCACGCAGCGCACGCCGGCCGGCCCCGCCCGGCTGCGATCCCGGACCAGCCGCCGGAGTCGGCGACCCGCCAGCCACGGGTTGAGGCTGGTCCGTACTCATCAGACCTCGAGCAGCTCGGCTTCCTTGCGCTTGAGAAGCTCGTCCACGTTGTCCGTGTGCGACTTGGTCTTGGCGTCGAGGTCCTTTTCGGCCCGGTTGCCCTCGTCTTCGCCGACCTCGCCGTCCTTGACCAACTTGCCGATGGTGTCCATCGCCTTGCGGCGGATGTTGCGGATGGAAACCTTGGCGTCTTCGGCCTTGCCCCGGACGACCTTGACGTACTCCTTGCGGCGCTCCATGGTCAATTCCGGCAGGACCACGCGGATCACCACGCCGTCGTTGGCCGGATTCGCCCCCACGTCGGAATCACGCAGGGCCTTCTCAATATCGTTCAGCGCCGCTTTGTCGTACGGGGTGATCAGCAGCGTGCGGGGTTCGGGGTTCTGGAAAGACGCCAGCTGCTGCAGCGGGGTCGGCGAACCGTAGTAGTCCACCGTCACCTTGGAAAACAGTGCCGGATTGGCGCGGCCGGTGCGAATGGTGGCGAAATCTTCCTTGGCCACTTCGACTGCCTTGTCCATCTTTTCGGCAGCTTCGCGCAGCGTCTCGTCTATCACGGTCTCTCCTTCACGTCCTTCGTTCACGCCGCGGTCCCCGCGGTCCTGGCTCTGCTTTCCATCCTAGGCTATCCGGCGGCTGGGCCGACGACCGTCAGGCAGTGACGTAGGTGCCGATCTGTTCGCCCAGAATCGCGCGCGTCACGTTGCCTTCGCCTTCCATCCCGAAGACCACCATGGACAGCTTATTGTCGCGGCACAGGCTAAAGGCGGTCTGGTCCATGACCCGGATATTCCGGCGCATCGCTTCGTCGTAGGTCAAGGTGTCCAGCTTTTCGGCAGCCGGGTCCTTCTTGGGATCCGCCGTGTAGACGCCGTCCACGCCGTTCTTGGCCATCAGGACGACGTCGGCGTGCACCTCGAGTGCGCGCTGGGCGGCCACCGTGTCGGTGGAGAAATAGGGCAAGCCTGCGCCGGCGCCGAAAATGACCACGCGGCCTTTTTCCATGTGCCGGATGGCCCGCCGCGGAATGTAAGCCTCGGCCACCTGGCCCATGGTGATGGCGCTCTGCACGCGGGTGTCCACGCCGGCCTGCTCCAGGAAGTCCTGCAGTGCCAGGCAGTTCATCACGGTACCGAGCATGCCCATGTAGTCGGCCCGGGAGCGGTCCATCCCCGACGTCGAGAGTTCGGCCCCGCGGAAAAAGTTGCCGCCGCCAACGACGATCGCCACTTCTACCTGTTCCACGGTGGCGGCGATTTGCTTGGCGATACCGCGGACGGTGTCCGGGTCGACGCCGAGCTTACCTCCGCCGAATACTTCGCCGGACAGCTTCAGCAGCACACGGCGGCGCTTGACGGTATCAGTAGTGGTGCGGGTGTTCTGGGATTCCATGGTGCCTCCCGGCGTGCGTGGTTCTGGGGAAAGATTACGTGAAGGCTGAGCGGCCGCCGCGCGGTGGCGCGGGCCGTTGATCTGGACATGAAAAAGGGGTGGTCACCGGTTGGTGACCACCCCCTCGTCATTAAATCAGTCAGTTCGCCTGAGCGGTTGGACCGAGGTTACGCCCCGACGCGGAAGCGGGCAATGGCGGTTGCGTTGACGCCCGCCTCTTCCAGTACCTTGCCGACGGACTTCTTCGGGTCCTTGGCAAACGGCTGGTCCAGCAGCACGATCTCCTTGAAGAAGCCGTTCAGCCGGCCTTCGACAATCTTGGCGAGCGCTGCTTCGGGCTTGCCCTCGGCGCGTGCGGTCTCGTCGGCGATGCGGCGCTCGTTCTCCACCGTCTCCGCCGGAACCTCTTCACGGGTCAGGTAGGTCGGCGCGAAGGCAGCGCTGTGCACGGCGATGTCGTGGGCGGCCTCGAACGCCGCGTCGCCTTCGCCGTCGACAGCGAAGAGGACGCCAACCTGTGCCGGCAGGTCCTTGGACGTCTTATGCAGGTAGGCATCGACGGTCTTGCCTTCGATGCGGGCAACGCGACGGACGACGACCTTCTCGCCCAGCACAGCGCCTTCTTCGGTGACAAAATCGCCAAGCTGCTTGTCGCCGGTGTTTGCGGCCAGCAGCGTCTCGAGGTCGGCGGCACCCGATTCAACGGCCACGGCCAGCACCTTGTCAGCGAGTTCAATGAACTTGGCGGACTTGGCGACGAAGTCGGTCTCGCAGTTGACCTCGATCATGACGCCGACGGTTCCGTCGATGACCTTGGCAGCAACCAGGCCTTCCGCGGTGGAGCGGCCTTCGCGCTTGGTCGCGCCCTTCAGGCCCTTGATGCGGATCAGCTCAATGGCTTTCTCGGCATCTCCGTTGGCCTCGTCCAGGGCCTTCTTGACATCCATCATGCCGGCGCCGGTGCGCTCGCGCAGGGCCTTGATATCAGCAGCGGTGTAGTTCGCCATTTGGA
>NZ_JBNHHC010000025.1:0-93840 GCF_059091865.1 Arthrobacter sp. B0316-1-20
CCGGCTTCGAGCCGGTGACGGTGACGGTAATGCGCTTGCCGAGGTCTTCGGAGGTCAGCGTGTAGCTGATTTCGTTGGCCCCGTTGATGGGTGTCCCGTTGCGGAACCATTGGTACGTCAGGGATGTACCTGGGGTCCAGGTACCCGGGGTAACCGTGAGCGTTTGGCCCTGGGTGGTCTGACCCGAAATCGAGGGTTTCGCCGTGTTGACAACCGGCGGTTCAAAGACCGTGGCAGTAGAGAAGACAGAGCTGTTTCGGGATTCAGATTCACCGATGCCGTTTAGGGCGATGACGGAGAGCTGGTACCGGGTGTTTGGCTCCAACACGATGTTGCACCCGGCACAGCCAGCGGTCGTCGTAGTGAAGGTCTCGACGGTGATGCCCTCATCGACGTTCTTCAGACTGACGCGATAGCTCCCGATCGGAGAACCGTAACTTTCCGGTTCAGACCAAGTTGCGGACCACTCGACGGTGTTTGTGGCCCTGATACTGATGCTTGCTGGTGCTTCCGGAGCCAATCCATATGTGAAGTATCGGCGCTCGAAGAAGCTATTGCTGTATAGGCCGGCACTGTTGCCGAGGGTATCCCTCAGCGGGAAGAGGATCGTGCTCCACTCGCCAAACGGCTGGAACCCGAGGTCACCCGCGGACACGTGAGCCGAGGCTTCGTACACGCCGTCCTTGCAGTCGCCGGACACGCGGCGGACGGACATCCATGATCCGTACGAGTTGCCGATGGCATTGTCGAGGGTTACCGTCGGGATACCGTCCAAACAGGTAGCATCCGTAATGTGCAGTCGGGCAGTAACAGTCCCGCCCTTGGACGCGTCGATGTTGCCCGAAGTAATCTGGTAAGAGTGCAGCGTCGGCGCACTTGTGTCGATCTGGAAGCGCGACGTGGACGTCGCTGCAGCCGCGGGAGCAACCCCGCCGGCCAGTAAGACAGCCAATGTCGATATGAGGGCAGTCCCTTTGGCATGCCATGTACGAAGAGTCAAGTAAAGCCCCCAGCTAAGTGATCAAGATGACGCATTCTTATGCATCCAAACGAGATCGTATGCCACGCATGCCACCGCACCGAATGTGACAGAAGGTAGGCTAAACCCCATGCGTATAGCCCGTTTTGTCCTTGATTCCGACCCCCAGTACGGCATCGTCGAAGGCGAGGAGGGCAGCGAGCAAGTCACCGTCATCGCCGGCGACCCGTTCTTCAACGGCATTCAGCCCACCGGAGCCCGGCACAAGCTGGAGGACGTCCGCTTGCTCGCCCCAATCATCCCGCGCAGCAAGGTGATCGGCATCGGCCGCAACTACGCCGAACACATCAAGGAAATGGGCAACGAGACCCCGGCCGCCCCGCTGATGTTCCTCAAGCCCAACACCTCGGTGATCGGCCCGAACGAGCCCTTGGTACTGCCGGAGTTCTCCGACGAAGTCTCCTACGAGGCCGAACTCTGCGTCATCATCGGGCGGATCTGCAAGGACGTCCCGGTGGAGCGGGTGGACGATGTTATCTTCGGCTACACCTGCGGCAACGACCTCACCGCCCGCGACGCGCAGCGCACCGACAACCAGTGGGCCCGCGCCAAGGGCTTCGACGGCTCGGCGCCGCTCGGGCCGTGGATCGAGACCGAACTGGACACCGAGGACCTGGCCATCCGCGGCCGGCTGGACGGCGAACTGAAGCAGGACGGCAATACTGCGCAGATGATCTGGGGCGTCAAGGAGTTGGTCTCCTACGCCTCCCAGGCCTTCACCCTGCTGCCCGGCGACGTGATCATGACCGGCACCCCATCCGGCGTCGGCACCATCGAAGCCGGCCAGCGCTACGAGGTGGAGATCGAAGGCATCGGCACGCTCTCGAACACGGCGCGCCGCTGATCCTCGTGCGTTCCGGCCGTCGATCGTTCGCAGTCTTTGCGCTCGGGTCTATCGCCACTTTTTCTGTGGCGGCCCGGGCCACGCACTACCTGGGCGGCCCCGCCTGGCTCACGGCAACCTTCCTCGCCGTCGGCATCCTGTTGGCGCTGTTTTACCTGTACCGGTATCTCAGGTCGTGGCTGGGTCGCAGCAGGGACCCGAAGTAGCAGGCCCTCGACCGGAACGGGGGACTGGTCCAGCAGACTAAACTGGGAGCCATCATGACTAATGCTGCTGCCATTCCCACTGTCGACGACGAAACTCCTGTCCGCGTGCGCTTCTGCCCGTCTCCCACGGGCACCCCGCATGTGGGCCTGATCCGTACCGCGCTGTTCAACTGGGCCTATGCCCGGCACACCGGTGGCACCATGGTGTTCCGGATCGAGGACACTGACGCTGCCCGCGACAGTGAGGAAAGCTACCAGCAGTTGCTCGACGCCATGAAGTGGCTGGGCATCGACTGGGATGAGGGTGTTGAAGTTGGAGGCCCGCACCAGCCCTACCGGCAGTCCCAGCGCGGCGACATCTACCAAGACGTGATCGCCAAGCTCAAAGAGGGCGGGCACGTCTACGAGTCCTACTCCACCCCGGAGGAGGTCGAGGAACGGCACCGTGCCGCAGGCCGCGACATCAAGCTCGGCTACGACAACTTCGACCGGCACCTGACACCGGAGCAGGTCGCCGCCTTCAAGGCAGAAGGCCGCGAGCCGGTGCTGCGTGTGCGGATGCCGGACGAAGACATCACCTTCACCGACCTGGTCCGCGGCGACATCACCTTCAAGGCCGGCAGCGTGCCGGACTTCGTGGTGGTACGGGCCAACGGCAAGCCCCTCTATACCCTGGTCAACCCGGTGGATGACGCGCTGATGGGCATCACCCACGTCCTCCGCGGCGAAGACCTGCTGTCTTCCACACCGCGCCAGATCGCGCTCTACCGGGCGCTGGCCGAGATCGGGGTCGCCCGCTACATGCCGCTGTTCGGCCACTTGCCGTACGTGATGGGTGAAGGCAACAAGAAGCTTTCCAAGCGTGATCCACAGTCCAACCTCTTCCTGCACCGCGAACGCGGCTTCATCCGCGAAGGGCTGCTGAACTACCTGTCGCTGTTGGGCTGGTCGCTGTCCGCTGACGAGGACATCTTCACCGTTGACCAGTTGGTGGCGAACTTCGATATCCACGACGTGTTGGCCAATCCCGCCCGGTTCGACCTGAAGAAGGCCGAAGCCATCAACGGAACGCACGTCCGGCTACTGGAACCGGGTGACTTCAAGCTCCGGCTGGTTCCCTACCTGCAGCACGCCGGCCTGGTCGGCGAGAGGCTGACCGAACGCGAGCAGATGATTCTGGCCGATGCGGCCCCGCTGGTCCAGGAGCGCATCACGCTGCTGGGCGAAGCGCCGGAGATGCTCGCTTTCCTGTTCAAGAACGACGACGAGATCGACGTCGCACAAGACGCCCGCAAGGGGCTGCCGGAGAATCTCACCGAGGCGCTGGATGCCGCGTTGGCGGCGCTTGAGCCGGTGGAGGAGTGGACCGCGGAGAATATCCAAGCGGCGCTGCGTTCGGCCTTGGTCGATGGTCTGGGACTTAAGCCCAGACTGGCCTTCGGGCCGGTCCGGACCGCTGTGTCGGGGCGCCGCATCTCTCCGCCGTTGTTCGAGTCCATGGTGATCCTCGGCAAGGAATCCTCGCTGGCACGGTTGAAGTCCTTCCGCGGCTGAGCCTGAAGCCGAGCAGCGGGCGGCCCAGCCGGCCGTTTGCTGCTCGTTTTGCACTTTCGCGCAGGCATCCGGTAAAGTAATTACTCGTGCTGAGGCGCTAGGGAATGGGCAAGAGCCCGTCTCCACCGGCTCCGAAAGTGCCATTGGGATATGGTGTAATTGGCAACACAACGGTTTCTGGTACCGTCATTCTAGGTTCGAGTCCTGGTATCCCAGCGCTACAGCCTCCGCTTTCGCGGGGGCTGGATTGTGCGGAGGCAAACTCCAAACAAACCTACGGCCCCATCGTATAGCGGCCTAGTACGCCGCCCTCTCACGGCGGTAACGCGGGTTCGAATCCCGCTGGGGTCACTGTCCGTACAGGACAAGGCAGCACCGGCCTTCAACAGTGCAAGCTATGCGGCCCCATCGTATAGCGGCCTAGTACGCCGCCCTCTCACGGCGGTAACGCGGGTTCGAATCCCGCTGGGGTCACCAACAACCGGTCCCGGACATCACGTCCGGGGCCGGTTTTTGTCTGCCAGGTGACGTGCATCTCGCTGCGGCCGCGGTTCGCCTAGTTGACGGCTCCTGCTGGCATGATGGGGAACGTGACCAGCATGTTGCCCGAGGGCCAAGACGGGGGAGCGGCAGACGCCGTCGCGCTCCTGGAAGAAAGCCGCAGCACGCTTGAGGCCGTGGACTTGCCGTTGGACGTGCCGGGCGCCGTCGAGGCACGCGGCGCGATCCGCGCCGCGGTGGCCCAGTTGGACGACTATATTCTGCCCCGCTACCGCACCTTGGAAGCACCGCTGCTGGCTGTGGTGGGAGGTTCCACCGGCGCCGGAAAATCAACCCTGGTGAACGCGCTGGCCGGGTATCCGGCGACGCGCACGGGCGCCATTCGGCCGACGACGCGCCAGCCCGTACTGCTGCACCATCCAAGCGACGTAACCTGGTTCACGGACCGGCGGATTCTGCCCGGCCTCAGCCGCATCACCGGAACACCGGCACACGACGCAACCCAGGCCCACGCGCGTGGGGCAGAACCGGCAGCCGAGCCGGCCGGAACCTCGCTCGTGTTGTTGGCGGACCGCAACATCCCTGCCGGCATTGCCCTGCTCGACGCGCCGGATATTGATTCGATTTCCGATGAAAACCGACGATTGGCCGGACAACTGCTGGCGGCGGCCGACTTGTGGGTTTTCGTCACCACGGCCAACCGCTATGCGGATGCTGTGCCGTGGGCGTTGCTCCTCGACGCCGCACAGCGGGACATTGAAGTCGCCGTCGTCCTGGACCGGGTGCCGGAGGACGTGGAGGCGGAGGTTCGCACCGATTTGGCCGGACTGCTGCAGCGGCAGGGGCTCGCTGCCGCCAAACTGTTCGTCGTCCTTGAATCCACGCTGGATGGACAAGGCATGCTGCCGGTTGGTGCCGTGGACCCGATCCGCGCTTGGCTTGAGCAGCTTGCCGCTGACGGTTCCAGCCGTGCCGATATTGCCCGCCGCACGCTGGGTGGCGCCGTTCGCTCGTTGGCCCACACGGTCCAAGCTGGCGCCGTCGCCGCAGACGATCAGCAAGCCGCCAGCCAGAGACTGCGCAAAACCGTCGATCGCGCCTATGAAGCAGCCACCCTTCAAGCTCTCGAGGCGACGCAGGACGGAACGCTTCTGCGCGGCGAGGTCTTGGCCCGGTGGCAGGACTTTGTCGGTACCGGAGAATTTTTCCGCGGCATCGAGAACGGCATCGGCCGGCTCCGGGACCGGATCGGTGCGTTCTTTTCCGGCAAACCAGCACCCTCGGTGGTGGTCGAGGAAGCCATCGAGTCCGGGCTGCAGGCCGTCATTGTGGAGGCGGCGGCCAAAGCGGCAGAGCAAACCGAGGCAGGATGGCGGGTTGATCCGGCAGGGCAGGGATTGCTCGGCAGCGACGACCTGTCCACCCCCAGCGCCGGGTTCTCGGATGGGGTGGCACGGGAGATCCGGGCCTGGCAGGCGGATCTGCTGGAACTGATCCGCAGCGAGGGCGAGGACAAGCGGTTCACTGCCCGCATGCTCTCCTTCGGAGTCAACGGGCTCGGGGTGACCCTGATGGTAGTGATTTTCGCGGCCACCGGCGGCCTGACAGGTTTAGAGATCGGCGTTGCAGGCGGAACGGCCGTGGTTGGCCAGAAGCTGCTCGAAGCGGTCTTCGGCGAGGACGCCGTGCGCCGGCTGGCACGCAAGGCCCGTTCCCAACTGGAGGAGCGCACACGCCGGATGATGCAGGCCGAAGCGGAGCGCTTTCTGTCCAGGGTCCCGCAACAGAGGCAGCACTCTGAGTCCCTGCGCTCACTGGCAGAACGTCTTCAGGCGGTGGGGACAAAAACGGACTCGGAGGCACCGGAATGAGCCGGCACCGGGGAAAGCCCGAGGCGTCCGTGTTGGAGGGGCGGCTGGAGGCCCTGAATGCAGCTGCTGAACTGGCCGATGGCGTACTGCCCAAGGCGGACTTTGCGTCCATCAACGACGTGTTGGAACGTGCAAGCGCGCGTCGCTCCTTGTCTGCTGAACATACCGTGGTCGGGTTCTTCGGAGCCACGGGCAGCGGGAAGTCCTCTCTGTTCAATGCCGTGTCCGGCACCGATCACGCCACTGTGGCTGCACGTCGGCCGACCACCTCCGAAACTCTGGCCGGCATCTGGGGAACAGCCGGCAGCGAACCGCTTCTGGATTGGCTGCAGGTCGCCCACCGGCACTTCGTCGCTGATGAGTCGCTGGCCGGACACGGCGGCCTGATCCTGCTGGACCTGCCCGACTTCGATTCCACCGCCGTCGAGCACCGCGACATTGTGCAACGGCTCGCAGGGCAAGTGGACGTCTTGGTCTGGGTCCTGGATCCGCAGAAGTACGCCGATGCGGCAGTGCACTACGGATTCCTGCGGCCGCTGGCATCCCATGGGGCGGTGACTCTGGTCGTGCTGAACCAAGTGGACCGGTTGGCGGAGAACCAACTGCAACCGGTCCTGGCGTCGCTCAGGGACATCCTGGTCCAGGACGGGCTGGGCCGGACAGACGTCTATCCTGTCTCCGCCCGGACGGGCGCCGGCGTCGACGAGCTCAAGGCGGCTATTACCGCGTTCGCCGACCAGCGGCAGGCCGCAACAAACCGGCTCATCGCCGATGTCCGCAACGCGGCCAACGCACTGAACCAGGACCTTGGCGCGGAACCGGCAGGCGTCAGCAAGCCGGCCCGCACGCAACTGGCCGAACAGCTCGCGCAGGCCGCGGGCGTGGATGCGATTTGCGACGCCGTCGCAACGTCCTACCGCCGCCAGTCACATGCCCGGACGGGATGGCCGCTGGTCCGCTGGCTGGGGAAGCTGCGCCGGGACCCGCTCAAACGGCTTAATCTTGACCGCAAAGACGTCAGCCCGATGCTTAATCGCTCGTCGATGCCGGCGCCGGGCCCGGCGCAACAGGCACAGTCCGACAAGGCGGTCCGGCAGTTCGCCGAGCATGCCGGTGAAGGGGCCAGCGCTCCGTGGTGCGCGGCCATCCGCCGGGCGGCACGGTCCGCAGAGGACACGCTCCCTGACGACTTGGACCAAGCACTCGCGGGCACCGACCTGCGGTCTGACCGGGCGTCCTGGTGGTGGCCCGTCTTCGGCGTGATTCAATGGTGCGCCCTGGCGGCCGCCTTGGCTGGGGCGCTCTGGCTTCTGGGCATCGCGGCGCTGGGATACTTCCAGTTTCCGGTGCCGGAAACACCCAGGGTTGAGGGCTTCCCCGTGCCCACCTTGTTGCTGGCCGCCGGGCTCCTCCTCGGGATGCTGTTGGCGCTGGCATCGGGCCTGATATCGCGCCTCGTCGCCAGATCCAGGGCAGCAAAGGCACGACGGCGGCTGCGTGCCTCCGTGGCGCAGGTGGCGGAAGAGCGGATCGTCCAGCCGGTGGAGAATGCGGTTACCCTGTACCGGGAATTCCGGCGCGCGGTTGCCAAGGCCGCCGGAGAATGACGCCGTCGGGAAGCCGTCGCGACCGTGAGGAGTGCGGCTGGCGCGCGAGATGACAAGGGAGAACGCACAGATTGACCGATGAACTGATGATCAACGACCTGGATGAGGGATCGCTGCTGGACAGGATCTTCCCGCGCCTCGGCCCGGCCCACGTCCCGGTCGGTCCCGGCGACGATGCTGCCGTGATTGAGGCACCGGACGCACGAACCGTGCTTTCGATCGACACGCTGGTCCAGGATCAGGACTTCCGGCTCGAGTGGCCGTCTGGATACCGGAGCACCGGCTACGACGTCGGTTGGAAGTCCGTGGCGCAAAACCTCTCGGACATCAACGCGATGGGGGCCGTGCCCACGTCTTTGGTCATCAGCCTGACTCTGCCTGGGTCGACGCCGGTGGCTTGGGTTGAGGACCTGGCCGATGGGGTGGCCGAGGCGATCCGGAAACTTGGCGCGGACCGGTGCTACGTCGTCGGCGGCGATCTGGGCCGGGGTGACGCGCTGGTGGTCACGGCGGCCGTCACCGGCGATCTGGAAGGCCGCCGCCCGGTGCTGCGCAACGGTGCGCGCCCCGGCGACGTGGTGGCCGTGGCCGGGACGCTGGGGAAGGCGGCGGCCGGATTGTGCCTGCTCGACAGCCCGCACTTCACCGGCGAGGTCCGGGCTTCGCTGCAGGCACTGGCCGGCATCCAGTCCCGGCCCGAGCCTCCGCTGCAGGCAGGCCCGGCCGCGGCAAAGGCAGGCGCGACCGCCATGATGGACGTTTCGGACGGCCTGCTCCGCGACGCTGCCCGGCTGGCCCGCGCCAGCTCCGCCTCCGTGGATCTGTTCGCGGCGGAGTTGCAGGACTTTGTTGAACCGCTGCGCGAGGCAGCGGACCTGTTGGGAGCCGACCCGATGGACTGGGTGCTCGGCGGCGGAGAGGACCACGGCCTGCTGTGCACGTTCCCGGCAGCAGCTGCCCTACCGGAAGGCTTCGTGGCCGTCGGAGCGGTTCGTGGAAACGGATCGGCTCCCGCGACTCTGGACGGTGCGGCCGTTCAAGCCAGGGGTTGGGACCACTTTGGTGGCTGAACAGTTGCTAGTCGTTGGTCTTGCGCAGGGCCTCGGTGAGTTGGGCTGCCGCGTTGCAGACCACCTCGGCATGCAGCCGGCCGGGTTGCCGGGTGAGCCGCTCAATCGGGCCTGAAATGGAAACGGCGGCGATGACCCGTCCCGATGGTCCGCGGACCGGCGCCGAGACCGACGCCACTCCCGGCTCGCGTTCGCCAAGGCTTTGGCCCCAACCGCGGCGGCGCACCCCGGCGAGGACCGTCGGGGTGAATCGGGCGCCATGCAGACCTTCAAGCAGCCGTTCGTGGTCTTCCCAGGCCAGCAGGACCTGCGCGGCAGAGCCAGCCTTCATGGAGAGCTGCGTGCCCACCGGAATGGTGTCCCGCAAACCAATCGGCCGCTCGGCCGAGGCGACGCAGACACGGGAATCGCCTTGTCGGCGGAAGACCTGTGCGCTTTCGCCGGTGGCGTCGCGAAGGTTCATCAGGACCGGACCCGCCGCCGCAATCAGGCGGTCTTCCCCTGCCGCGGCGGCAAGTTCCACCAGCCGGCTGCCCAACACAAACCGGCCCTGCATATCCCGGCTGACCAGCCGATGATGCACCAAGGCCAGGGCAAGCCGATGCGCGGTGGGCCGGGCCAAGCCGGTTGCGGCCACTAACTGTGCCAGCGAAGTGGGGCCGGCCTCGAGCGTATCGAGCACCATGGCCGCTTTGTCGATGACACCAACACCACTAGGATTGTCCATAGAATGATATTGTCATCTCACTATTTGAGATACAAGTCGATTCGCTGGCGGGATTCGAGCCGGTGCTGGAAGAGTTGAATCACACACTTGAAGCAGGTCTCCCGTTGGGATGCACGCCTGCGTTGGTATTGATGGAGGGATCTGGCCATGGCCGGTAACACTGGGGGCATGACGCTCGCTGAAAAGGTCTGGGAGGCGCACGTGGTGCGCCGCGGCGACGGAGAAGGCGCAGCCCGCCAGCCGGACCTCCTTTTCATCGACCTTCACTTGGTGCACGAAGTAACGTCCCCGCAGGCCTTCGAGGGGCTGCGGTTGGCGGGGCGGAAGCTGCGTCGGCCGGATCTGACCATTGCCACCGAGGACCACAACACTCCCACACTGGACATCCACAAGCCGATTGCCGACCTGACCAGCCGGACTCAGATCGAGACACTGCGCGCCAACTGCCGGGAATTCGGCGTCCGCCTGCACTCACTCGGGGATGCCGAGCAGGGGATTGTGCACGTGGTAGGTCCCCAGCTTGGACTCACCCAGCCGGGCATGACAGTGGTATGCGGCGACTCCCATACCTCCACGCACGGCGCGTTCGGCGCGCTGGCCTTCGGCATCGGAACGTCCGAGGTCGAGCACGTCATGGCGACCCAAACGCTTTCACTGAAGCCGTTCAAGACGATGGCCGTCAACGTCGAGGGCACGCTGCGTCCCGGGGTCACCGCCAAGGACATCATCCTGGCCGTCATCGCCAAGATCGGCACCGGCGGCGGGCAGGGCTACGTGCTGGAATACCGTGGTTCCGCCATCCGCGCGCTGAGCATGGAAGCCCGGATGACCATCTGCAACATGTCCATCGAAGCGGGCGCCCGGGCCGGCATGGTGGCACCGGACCAGACCACCTTCGATTACCTCAAGGGCCGTCCGCACGCACCGGAAGGTGCCGACTGGGACGCCGCCGTCGACCAATGGCAGACGCTGCGCACCGACGACGACGCCGAATTTGACGCCGAAGTCTTCCTGGACGCCGACACCCTTGAGCCTTTCGTGACCTGGGGCACCAACCCAGGGCAAGGTGTTTCCCTGTCCGAGGCGGTGCCGTCGCCGGACGACTTTGCCGACGAGAACGCCAAGGCTGCGGCGGAACGTGCTCTGGCCTACATGGGGCTCGAAGCCGGCACTCCTATGAAGGACATCCCGGTGGACACTGTCTTCCTGGGCTCCTGCACCAACAGCCGGATTGAGGACCTGCGCATTGCCGCAGACATCATCCGCGGCCGGCAGAAGGCGCCGAACGTGCGCATGATGGTGGTTCCCGGCTCGGCGCGCGTCCGGCTCGAAGCCGAAGCCGAAGGGCTGGACCAGATCTTCAAAGAGTTCGGTGCGGAGTGGCGGTTCGCCGGTTGCTCCATGTGCCTGGGCATGAACCCGGACCAGTTGGCTCCGGGGGAGCGCTGCGCTTCCACCTCCAACCGTAACTTTGAAGGGCGGCAGGGCAAGGGCGGCCGGACTCATCTGGTGTCGCCGGTCGTTGCTGCCGCCACTGCGGTGCGAGGCACCCTGAGCTCGCCCTCGGATCTGGACCCAGTCAACAACGACGCCGCCACGCGGTCTGCTGCCTAAGGAGCCTGAAGCACAATGGAGAAGTTCACCACCCATACCGGCATCGGCGTTCCCCTGCGGCAGTCCAACGTGGACACCGACCAGATCATCCCGGCGGTGTACCTCAAGCGCATCACCCGGACCGGCTTTGAAGATGCCCTGTTCGCCGGTTGGCGCAAGCATGAGGATTTCATCCTGAACCAGGAGCCGTTCAACCGCGGATCCGTCCTGGTTGCCGGCCCTGACTTCGGCACAGGTTCCTCGCGCGAACACGCTGTCTGGGCTCTGAAGGACTACGGGTTCCGCGTAGTGCTCTCGTCCCGATTCGCCGATATCTTCCGTGGGAACTCCGGCAAGCAGGGCCTGCTGGCCGCCGAAGTGGCCCAGGACGACATCGAGCTGATTTGGAAGGAACTCGAGAACCATCCGGGCACCGAAATCACGGTTGACCTGGAAGCCAAGACGGTCATCTGTGGAACCATCACCGCTCCGTTCGAGATTGACGACTACACCCGCTGGCGGTTGCTCGAAGGTCTGGACGATATCGGCCTGACGCTTCACCATGAGGCAGAAATCACCTCCTACGAAGCCACCCGACCATCGTGGAAGCCGACAACGCTTCCCGCCAAGGTCTGACCGCAGGCATTCCTGCACCGGATCGGCGCCTTTAAGGGACCTGTTACAGCTCCCTCGAAGGCGCCGATTTGCGTGTATGGTCCGCATTATGCAAGTCAACGGCCAACGCGTCGAAAGACACAGGACGCGCGCTCTGTTTATTTCGGAATGGTCACGGATTGCCAATATGCTTAGCTGAGCCCTAGGCCCAGTTCGGCGTTAAACTAGCTTGAGGAAACAGGTATTCATGGCAAGTGTTTTGACCATTCGTGGTGGCGTACCCCTGACGGGAAAGGTGCCCGTCCGTGGTGCCAAGAACCTGGTTCCCAAAGCGATGGTCGCGTCCCTGCTCGGCAACGATGCCTCGGTCCTCCGGAATGTGCCCGAGATCAGGGATGTGGAGATTGTCACCAGCCTGCTGCGCCTGCACGGCGTCGAGGTCACCAAAGACCCCGTGACCGGTGACCTGACGCTAGATCCCACGAACGTCAAGACCGCCCAGATGAAGGACATCGACGCACACGCCGGTGATTCCCGCATTCCGATCTTGTTCTGCGGCCCCCTGATCCACGCCATCGGCGAAGCTTTTATTCCCGATCTGGGCGGCTGCCGCATCGGCGACCGTCCCATCGACTACCACCTCGACGTGCTGCGTCAGTTCGGTGCCATCGTGGACAAGCGGCCCGGTGGCATTTCCATCTCTGCACCCCGGGGATTGACGGGCGCGAAGCTGACGCTGCCCTATCCCAGCGTTGGGGCCACCGAACAGGTGCTCTTGACCGCAACCCGGGCCGAGGGCATCACGGAGCTGAGCGGGGCCGCTATCGAGCCGGAGATCATGGACCTGATCGCTGTGCTGCAGAAGATGGGCGCCATCATCTCCGTTCAGACGGACCGCGTCATCCGCATCGAGGGCGTGCCGGAACTGATTGGTTTCAACCACCGTGCTTTGCCCGACCGCAACGAGGCGGCTTCCTGGGCGTCGGCGGCGCTGGTCACCCAAGGCGACATCTACGTCGAAGGTGCCAACCAAGGCGATCTCACTGCGTTCCTGAACACCTACCGCAAGATCGGTGGGGCCTTTGATATCGACGACGACGGCATCCGGTTCTACCACCCGGGTGGGAGCCTGTCGCCGCTGGTACTCGAGACCGATGTGCACCCCGGCTTCATGACGGACTGGCAGCAGCCGCTGGTGGTGGCTTTGACCCAGGCAGACGGCGTCTCGATTGTGCACGAGACGGTGTACGAGAACCGGTTTGGCTTTACCGAAGCCTTAATCCGGATGGGGGCCAACATCCAGGTGCACCGCGAATGCCTCGGCAGCATTCCGTGCCGTTTCGGGCAACGGAACTTCCTGCATTCTGCCGTGATCTCGGGGCCCACGCAGCTCTCCGGAGCGGAGATCGATATTCCCGACCTGCGCGGCGGGTTCAGCCACTTGATTGCCGCACTGGCTGCGGCTGGAACTTCCCGGGTCACCGGCATCGAACTCATCAATCGCGGCTACGAGCACTTCCAGTCAAAACTGGAAGGCCTCGGCGCGGACTTCGACGTCGACTAGGCAGCCATGGCAGCAGATTCCAAAGAGCGCGTGGTCATCGGTATCCTGGCCAACGCAGTCCGGCCGGTCCTGAATCTGGTCTTGCGGCGCAACTGGGCAGGCACCGAGAATTTCCCCAAAGACCAGGGCGTCATTGTCTGTCCGAACCACAACACGGAGATTGATCCGCTGGTTGTCGGCCACTATGTCTACAATCAGGGCCTTCTCCCGCATTTTCTGGCCAAGGCCTCGCTGTTCAAGATCCCGGTGGTGGGGCAACTGTTGTCCGCGGCCCGCCAGATTCCTGTCGAACGCAGCAGCTCCGGGGCCAACCGCTCCTTGGAAGTCTCCCGCGACGTGCTGGATGAAGGCGGCGCCGTCATCATCTATCCGGAAGGCACGCTGACGCGTGATCCGAAGTTGTGGCCGATGCGCGGGCACACGGGAGCCGCCCGGCTCGCGCTCCAGACCGGAGCCCCTGTGATTCCGGTGGCACACTGGGGAGCCAATGACTTGCTGCCCCGTTATGCCAAGAAACCGAGTCTTTTCCCACGCAAAACGGCTCATGTTGTAGCCGGTGCACCGGTCGACCTGTCGGAGTTCGCCGGGATGCCGATCACCAAGACGGTGCTCGACGCCGCAACGAATAGGATTATGGACAGCATCACTGCGCTGCTGGCCGAGATGCGCGGCGAAGAACCCCCTGCCGTCCGCTGGGATCCTTCTGCTCACGGGCAGAAAACGACCGGCCGGGACTTCGGCGTCGGACCAGCGGTGCACACGGAAGAATTACCGCCAGAGGAGAAGTTGTGACCGGACGCCCCGATCTGCCCGCGACCATCGCGGTTCTCGGAGCAGGAAGCTGGGGCACTACCTTCGCCAAGGTAGTTGCTGACGCCCACCCCGAGGTCCAGGTTCGGCTGTGGGCGCGGCGTCCCGAGGTAGCGGAGGAGATTAACACCCAACACCGGAATGCAAAGTACCTGAAGGACATCGCCCTGCCCGACAACGTCGTTGCTTCCGCGGAGGTGGCCGACGTCCTTGTCGATGCACCGCTGGTGGTGCTGGCCGTGCCGGCGCAGACCCTTCGGCCGCAGTTGGCTGCATGGAAACCATTGCTGGATCCGGAGGCGGTAGTTGTTTCGCTCATGAAGGGGTTGGAGCGTGGCAGCGATGCACGCATGAGCGAAGTGATCAAGGAAGAGCTGGGGCTGTCCGACGACCGGGTGGCGGTCATCTCCGGTCCCAACCTGGCCATGGAGATCGCGCGCAAGGAACCAACCGCTTCTGTGGTGGCCTGCACAGATGAAGAGGTGGCGCAGTGGATCGCCAGGCTCTGCACCGCGGGCTATTTTCGCCCGTATACCAATCCCGATGTCATCGGCGTTGAGATCGGCGGAATCGTCAAAAACGTCATTGCCTTGTGCGTGGGGATATGCGACGGCAAAGGCATGGGTGACAACACCAAAGCCACGGTCATTACGCGCGGACTGGCGGAGACCACCCGGCTCACCCTGGCGTTGGGCGGAGACGTGCAGACCATGGCCGGGCTGGCCGGGCTGGGCGACCTCGTCGCCACCTGCTCGTCGCCGCTGTCCCGGAACCATACTGCCGGCCGCTTGTTGGGCGAGGGGCTGACACTCGATGAAGTGTCCGAACAGATGACCCAAACCGCCGAAGGCATCAAGTCCGGCCGCGCGGTGTTGGATTTGGCCACTAAGCTCGGTGTCGACATGCCGATTACCGAGGCCGTCGTGGCCGTCCTCGAGGGACAGATTGCCGTTGAGGAACTGGCCCCACGTCTCTTGACCCGTGAACTCAAGTCCGAAGGTGAGCTGCAGTGAACGACGAATCCACCCCGGCCGCGCCGGTGCCATCAGCCGGCCGCAAGCCCCGCGTCGCGGTGCTGTTCGGCGGACGCTCCAGCGAGCATTCGGTCAGCTGCGTCACCGCTGCCGGTGTCCTGGGCGCCATCGACAAGGACAAGTACGACGTCGTTCCCATCGGGATCGCGCGCAACGGCCAGTGGGTGCAGGTCGCCGAGGATCCGGCCCAATGGTCGCTGGCGGCGGGTGCCATGCCGGAGATCACCGCGACTGCAGAACCGGTCATGTTGGCCAGCCGCGACACCGCTCCGGAGCTGGTGGTGGCTCCGGCTGCGCAGGTTCCGCAAAGCCTGGGCAACGTGGACGTGGTGCTGCCGCTGCTGCACGGACCGTTCGGAGAAGACGGCACTCTGCAGGGTCTGCTGGAGATGGCTGACGTGCGCTATGTCGGCGCCGGCGTGCTGGCCTCGGCGGTAGGCATGGACAAACACTTCATGAAGGTGGTCTTCGAGTCGGCGGGCCTTACTGTGGGCCCCTACGTGGTCATCACCGACCGCCAGTGGCAGCAGGACGCCGAGGCTGCGCTCCAGCGGGCGGCCTCGCTTCAGTTCCCTGTCTTCGTGAAGCCCGCCCGCGCCGGGTCCTCGATGGGAATTACCCGCGTGACCGAACCATCGGGGCTGCGGTCCGCTATCGAAGCGGCCCGCGAACACGACCCCAAGGTGGTGGTGGAGGCCGGCATCAGCGGCCGGGAAATCGAAGTCGCTGTGCTTCAGGGCCGCGGCACCGAACCGACCCGCGCCAGCCTGCCCGGCGAGATCGCGGTGCAGCCCGGGGAGCACCAGTTCTACGACTTTGAAGCAAAGTACATCGATGGTGCGGCTGCCGCACTGAGCTGTCCGGCAGATCTGCCAGCGGAAGCCACCGAGAAGGTTCGGGAGCTTGCAGCCCTGGCTTTTGACGCTCTCGGGGGAGAGGGCCTCTCGCGCGTGGACTTCTTCTACACGCCCGATGGTGAACTGATCATCAACGAAATCAACACCATGCCCGGCTTCACGCCCATCAGCATGTACCCGCAGATGTGGGCCAAGTCCGGACTGCCCTACACCGAACTGATCGACGAACTGCTCTACCTGGCACTCAACCGCAAGACAGGCCTGCGCTAGCCACCGGTGGTCGGCCGGTCTCTACTCGGCGCTGGCGCGCCTCCATCGACCACCGACAGCGCCTCGGTGGTCGACCAACGGCGCTCGCGCCTGCGTGGAGACCCGTGGAGTCCCTTGGACCCCTACAACACGTCCGAGATGCTCAGGCACTTGCGTTCCTGCGGAATCTCGGAGGCTGCCGCGGACAGATCCATCAGTACGGAACTCTCCGCCACGTCGTCGGGCTTGAAAATCAGTTCCGTGGCCGGCGTGCGCCCGTAGGTCGTCGCCGTCCAGTAGCCGTTCTCGCCCTCGCGCAGCACCCAATCCACGTCATTGACGGACACACACTGATCCGTCGTCGGACCCGGCACCTGCACTCCGCAGCGCAGGATCACCTGGGAGGGGTCCCCCCAGGCGGCCGTGGCCTGGCTGCTCGTCTCGCGGCGCGGGAAATCGGCCACGTACTGGGGCAGGATCACCATCATCGGAGCACAGCCGGGATTGGCAGCATCCGGTGCAGCGTCCACAGTGACCACCGGCGAGCACGCCGTGAGGCTTCCCAACAATCCGAGCGACAACAGGACGGCACGGCGGCGATTGGGGAAAACGCGGGTCATACTGCTAGCGTATCCCGGTCCTTGCAGACCCCCTGAGCGGCCGTGACCCCGGCCACGCCCAGAGGGGATCCTGCAAGGGCAAGCGTGCCGCGGGCTTTATCCTTTTACTTAGCCCCTCCCTAGGAAGAGACCTCATTGACTGTTGAACATGACAACAAGTACCGCCCACGGCGGCAGCGCCGCCAGCGCAAAAAAGACCCCATTCGAACGGTCTTCTTCACGCTGCTGGGCATTGTTGTTGTGGCCGCGATTGTGGGAGGTGGCTACATTTTCAACCTTGCCAACTCTTTCAACAGCAAATCGCAGACGATTGAGTCGGCCTTTCCGAGCAACCGGGCGGCGAAGGACCCCAACGATAAATCGGTCAACATTTTGCTCCTGGGTTCGGACAAGGACTTCACCGAGGCCTCGGATGGCAGCCGGTCGGACACCATGATGCTGATGCACATCCCCGAAAACCGGGACAACGTCTATGTCATGTCGATCATGCGTGATGCCTGGGTGGAGATTCCGGGTCAGGGCGAGCACAAGATCAATGCAGCCATGGCGTTCGGAGGTGTTCCGCTGGTGGTGGAAACCATTGAGGGCCTGTTCGAGACCCGCGTCGATCACGTGGCGATCATCGACTTCGCAGGGTTCAAGGAACTCACGGATGCCCTGGGCGGCGTACAGATCACTAACCCTGAGACCTTCTCGGCGATCGGTTCGACCGGCGAGTTCTTCCCGGCCGGAACCCAGACGCTGGACGGGGAATCGGCCCTGTCCTTCGTGCGGGAGCGCAAGGCCTTCAGCGACGGCGACTATTCGAGGGTTCGCAACCAGCAGCTGTTCGTAAAGGCTCTGATGTCCAAGTTCTTGACGGCAGAAACGCTGACCAACCCGGTGCGCATTAACGAGGTCGTCTCGGGATTCTCGCCGTTCATCAGTGTGGACAATGAACTTGATGCGATGAAGGCCGGCTCCCTGGGCGTGTCGCTTCGAAACGTGCGTTCAAAAAACATTCAGATGTTCACCCTTCCGACGCTCGGCACCGGCACGTCCGCGGACGGCCAGTCGATCGTGGTACCGGATGAGGCGGCCATCGCCGAGATCGCAGACGCTCTGCAGAACGACGGCCTCGGCGAATACCTCAGCACAGCCGATCTTAAGTAGGTCCACAACGCCGCCGCGGCTTTCCGATGAGCTGGGCAGGCTGCGGTAGGCTCAGTTAACGCCGGAGAACTGAGGACGATCGTTGGCGGGCATCGCCGGCGCATGCAGATGGGATCATGTTGCAGACGAAGATTGCTGCCAATGCCGAAGCGCTGCGCCGCTGGCTGTCCAAAGCCGAAGTGGTCCTCGGGAACCACAGCGACCGCCTCAATGCCATCAACATCTTCCCGGTGGCCGACGGGGACACCGGGACCAACCTCTACCTGACCATCCGGGCGGCGGCTCAGTCCGCCTCGGCGAACCCCACGACCGACGTCGGTGAACTCCTGGCCGGTGCCGGCCAAGCCGCCATGGAGGAAGCGCGCGGAAACTCGGGCACCTTGCTGTCCGTTTTCCTGGCCGCGATGGCGGAACCGTTGCGTGGGACCACACGGTTGACCGGTCCGCTGCTGGCCGCGGCCCTGCAGCGTGCCGAGATCCGCTGCTGGTCTGCGCTGAGCGAGCCGGTCGAGGGAACGATGCTCTCCGTCATCGCTGCGGTTTCCCGGGCTGCTTCGGCCGCGCACGGCGCCCAGCATGGCGATGACAGCAACCAGGGTCTGGCGGCGACGCTGGAAGCCGTCGTGGAGGAGGCTCTGGCGGCAGTTGTCAGGACCGAAGCCCAGCTCGGTGCCCTCGAATCGGCCCACATTGTCGACGCCGGGGCGGTGGGCTTCCTGCTCATCATGGACACCTTGCGTGCCAGCGCCCTGGGCGAGGAACTGCAGCCTGAACTGCTGGACGGCCTGCACGGATTCAACGTGCAGGATCCGCATCTGCATCTGGACCACATTAATGAAGGCGTCGAGGTGATGTGCACCATCAACCTCAGTCCCTTGGACGCCGCAACGCTGCGCTTGAAGCTCGACGAGTTGGGCGATTCGGTCATCATGAGTGCGGTGACCGAAGTCGAAGGCGGCTACCGCTGGCGCGTCCACGCGCACGTGCCGGACGGCGACGCAGCCCTGGAACTCATCCGCGAATTGGGCGAGCCGATGAATGTCACCATGACGGAGCTGGCCGGCCCGCCGGAGCACAGCCATGGCGGTTGAACTGCCCGATGAGCTGAGTGTCCCGCTGGAGCGGCGGCTGGGCAAGCGTTCGGCGACCGCGCTCGAGAAGCACCTGGGCCTCACAGTGACCGGGGAACTGCTCAATTACTTTCCACGCCGGTACCTGAAGCGCGGCGAACTGACCATGATCGCCGAGCTGCCGTTTGACGAGGACGCCAGTCTGGTGGCCCGGGTCCTGAAGTGCACGTCGCGCCGGATGCGTGCCCGCCGCGGTTCGCTGACCGAAGTCGTTGTGACCGACAATTCCTCGGACATCAGCCTCACCTTCTTCAACGGCTACCAGGCCGAACGCGAGCTGAAGCCCGGGACCCTTGCCATGTTCTCCGGCAAGGTGACCTCCTACCGGGGCAGCCTCACGCTGACCAACCCGGACTATCAACTGCTTGAGGACGCTTTCGACTTTGACGCGGAGGAAGCCCTGCGTCCGGTACCGATGTACCCGGCCACGGCAAAACTCGGCAGCTGGCGGATCAAGGCCGCAGTGGATGCGCTGTTGGACATCGTGGACTTCAGCCGCGTCGGAGACCCCATCCCGGCTGACATCGCGATCCGTGATCGTCTGCTCTCCCTGGCTGAGGCCTATGAGCAGATCCACCGGCCCACGACGATGGAGGCCGCCAGCGCTGCCCGGGACCGCTTCCGGTACCAGGAAGCGCTGGTCCTGCAGGCGGCGCTGGGGCGGAAGCGGGCCATCGCGGCGGCAGAACAGGCCACCGCGCGCCCGGGACGGGCCGGCGGAATTGCGGACAAGTTCGACGCCCGGTTGCCCTTCGAACTGACCAAGGGCCAGCGCGACATCGGTCAGACCATCGCCGCCGAGTTGGCAGGCCATGCACCGATGAACCGATTGCTGCAGGGTGAGGTCGGTTCCGGAAAGACCCTGGTCGCCCTCCGGGCGATGCTGCAGGTGGTCGATTCCGGCGGCCAGGCGGCGCTGCTCGCGCCGACCGAAGTGCTGGCCAGCCAGCACTACGAGTCGATCAGCCGGACGCTCGGTCCGCTGGCACGGGGCGGCATGCTCGGCGGCGACGCCGACGGCACCAAGGTGGTGCTGCTGACCGGATCGATGACCGGTACCGCCAAGCGCAGGGCGCTGCTGGACGTAGCGACCGGAGAAGCGGGAATCGTCGTCGGCACCCATGCGCTGCTGTCCGACACCGTGCAGTTCCTGGATTTGGGACTGGTGGTGGTGGACGAGCAGCACCGGTTTGGTGTGGAGCAGCGCGACAAACTGCGCAGCCGGGCCGACACGCCGCCGCACCTGCTGGTCATGACTGCTACGCCCATTCCGCGGACCGTGGCGATGACCGTTTTCGGGGACCTGGAGACATCGGTGTTGACCGAGCTGCCGGCCGGGCGGGCGCCGATCAGTACTCACATGGTGGCGCTGCAGGAGCATCCTGCCTGGGAGGAACGGATCTGGCAGCGCGCCCGCGAAGAGGTCGACGCCGGCCGGCAGGTTTACGTCGTCTGCCCCAAGATCGGCGACGACGAACTCGAGGAAGCCGATCCGCCGGACGAACTGGAGCAGGAGCAACAACGGCCGATGGCTTCGGTGGCCGGCATCATCGAGCACATCAGCAGCCTGCCGGTCCTGTCGGGCGTGCGGATCGGCATGCTGCACGGGCGGATGGAGTCCGAGCAGAAGGCCGCCGCGATGGCGGAGTTCAATGACGGCACGCTGGACATCCTGGTATCGACCACGGTGATCGAAGTCGGCGTCGACGTGCACAATGCCACCATGATGGTGATCCTGGACGCTGACCGATTCGGGATTTCGCAACTCCACCAGCTTCGGGGCCGGGTGGGCCGCGGCGGTCTCCCCGGTACCTGTCTATTGGTGACGCAGCTGGAACCGGGCCACCCCAGCCGGGAGCGGCTGCAGGCCGTCGCCGCCACCACCGACGGGTTCGAACTATCCCAGGCCGACCTGCAGCTGCGCCGTGAGGGGGACATCCTCGGTGCCTCGCAATCGGGAGGCAAATCGACGCTGAAGCTGCTGCGCGTGATCAAGGACGAGGCGGTCATCGCCCGCGCCCGTGAAGACGCCACCGCCATCCTGCAGCACGACTCCACGCTGTCCCACTATCCGGAGCTGGCAGAGGCCATCGAGCTGTACCTGAACCCCGAACGCGAGGCCTTCCTTGAGCGCGGGTAACCGGTGAGCCGGATCGTGGCCGGCGTGGCCGGGGGACTCACCCTGGCCAGCGTGCCGGGCGACAACACGAGGCCGACGACGGACCGGGTCAAGGAGGCGTTGTTCTCCCGACTGGAGTCCTACGACGTCCTCGCCGGTGCGCGCGTGCTGGACCTCTTTGCCGGCTCCGGCGCGCTCGGAGTGGAAACCGCCAGCCGTGGAGCCGCGGTAGTCGATTTGGTCGAAGCGGCAGACAAGGCCGCCGCGGTGTGCCAGCGCAACGCCGACTTGGTCAACCAGAAGCTGGGCCGGAAGACGGCCACAGTGCACCGCATGAAAGCGGAACGTTTTCTCGATGACCTGCCGGCCGGACAACATTGGGACCTGGTGCTGATGGATCCGCCCTACCCGTTGGGGGAGGACTCGCTCAGCGGGGTCCTTGGGTCTGTGTCGGCGTTTCTGGCCGACGGCGCGGTCGTCGTCGTCGAGCGCTCTTCGCGTTCTCCCGAACCTGATTGGCCGGAAGGGCTCGAGCGGTTTGCGGCCAAGAAGTACGGCGAGACCCAACTGTGGTTCGCCGAGCCAGTCATGGAGACGTCAGCCCCAGGCGAATGACTCCAGCTCGGCACCGGTGAGAACGGCCGCGGGGTGCGGACCGGCGGCCCGGAGCGCGTCGGACCACTCGGCCGGCCAACCACCTCGGCGGGCGGCGAGCACGATGTTGCCGGCCCTGGTGCTGGTGAACATGCCGGTCTCGGCGAGGGCAGCCACGGACCCGGCGGCCGATGCCAGTTCCCGGGTCTGCCGTTTAGCGAACGCCAGCGGGGGATCATCGCCCACGTTGACCAGCAGCACACCGTCCGGTTCCAGCACGTCCAGCAACTCCTCATAAAAGCCGGAGGCCGCGAGGTGTTCCGGGGCGTCGTCGCCGGCAAAGACGTCCAGCACAATGACGTCGAACGCTCCCTCAATATCGCCGAAGGCCAGTTCGTGCCGCGCATCGCCAAAGTGGATCGTGAGATCGGTTCCGTCTGGCATCGGCAGGTGCTCGAGGACGAAGTCCAGCAGCTCCCGCTCCAACTCCACGGTCACCTGCTCCGACCCGGGGCGGGTGGCCTGCACATACCGGGCCAAGGTGAGGGCTCCGGCCCCCAGATGGAGGAACCGCAGCGGGACGCCCGGTGGGCCGGCGAGGTCGACGACGTTGGCAATCCTGCGCAGGTATTCATAGAACACGTTGTCGGGATGCCGCAGATTGACGTGTGATTGCTCCGCGCCGCCGATGCTGAGCACGTAGGACCCCGGGACACGGTCGTCCTTCTCGATGCTGGCGTGGACGCCGCTGCCGCCGAGATAGCGTTCTGCCACGGCTCAGGCGCCTTTCTGCAGGGAGGCGAGGCGCTGTGCGGCGTCCTGCAGGACCTCGGTCTTCTTGCAGAAAGCGAAGCGCAGCAGCGAACGGGTCCGCCGGGCGCCGTCGGGGTGGCAGAACACCGGCACCGGGATGGCCGCCACACCGATCTGCTCCGGCATCCGCCGGGCCAGCTCCAGGGAGTCGGCATAGCCCAGCGGGGCGGTGTCCACGTTGACGAAGTAGGTGCCCTGCGGGGTGAACACGTCAAAGCCCGCTTGCCGCAGGCCGGCGCTGAGCAGGTCCCGCTTGGCCTTAAGCTCCGAGGCGACGCCGCTGTAGAAGGAGTCCGGCAGCCCGAGTCCCAGTGCCACGGCATCCTGGAACGGGGCGCCCGAGCTGTAGGTAAGGAACTGCTTGACCGTCCGCACCGCTGCCACCAGATCCGCCGGGCCGGAGAGCCAGCCGACCTTCCAGCCGGTGAAGGAGAACGTCTTGCCGGCCGACGAAATGGTGAGCGTCCGCTCGGCCGCGCCCGGCAGCGTCGCGATCGGGATGTGCGGGACATCGAAGGTGAGGTGTTCGTAAACCTCGTCGGTCACGATCAGGGCATCGTAGCGGTGTGCCAGTTCGACGATCCGGGCCAGCGTCTCATGGGAGAAGACGCTGCCCATGGGGTTGTGCGGATTGTTGACCACCACCATGCGGGTACGTTCCGAGAAGGCTGCCTCCAGTGCGTCGAGGTCCGGCTGAAAGTCCGGAGCCAACAGTGGCGCCGTGGTGTGCCGGGCGCCGCTCAATCCGATGACGGCGCCGTACGAGTCATAAAAGGGTTCGAAGGTCAGGACTTCGTCGCCCGGTCCGGTCAGCGCCAGCAGGGTGGCTGCCAGAGCCTCCGTTGCTCCGGTCGTGACAATAATTTCAGTTTCCGGGTCGGGGGTCAGTCCGTAGAACCGTTCCTGATGACGCGCGACGGCGGTGCGCAGCGTGAGCGTCCCTTTTCCCGGCGCGTACTGGTTGGCGCCGTTGCGGATGGCTTCCATCGCGGCAGCAGCGATTTCGGCGGGACCGTCTTCGTCGGGGAAACCTTGTCCCAGATTGATGGCACCGGTCCGGGCCGCCAGCGTGGTCATCTCTTCGAAGATGGTCACGCCGAGCCCGCCGTTGTCGCCAAGGAGGTTCGACCCTGCCGCGGTCCGCTGCCATGGTGCCGCAACGTCGTCCCGGCGGCCGTGGACGAGTTGCCTCATTACTGTGCTCATGAGTCCCAGTATTACCACTGACGCGTGGTGCGCGGACTGCCGGATCGGCTAGATTCGACTCTATGCGCCGTGCTGTCTGCCCAGGATCCTACGACCCGCTCCACAAAGGCCACGTGGAGATCATTGCCCGTGCTGCGAGCATGTATGACGAGGTCATCGTTGCCGTCTCGACCAACTACGCCAAAAAGTACCGCTTCACTCTGGACGAGAGGCTCACCATGGCCCGCGAAACGCTGTCCTACCTCCGCGGGGTGAGCGTTGAACCCATGGGCGACGGACTGCTCGCCGAATACTGCCGCAGCCGTGGAGCCGGTGTCATCGTCAAGGGGTTGCGCTCGTCGCAGGACTACCACTACGAACTGCCGATGGCTCACATGAACCGGCACTTGGCGGGCATCGAGACCGTGTTTCTTGCCGGGGATAGCAGCTATTCGCATGTGTCTTCAACGCTGATCAAAGAAGTCGCTTCGCTGGGGGGAGACATTTCCGAGTTCGTCCCCAAGGCAGTTCTTAACCGCTTCCAGACCGGGGGAGCAGCCCCGATATCCGCATCGGGCGGATGACCCGCCGATTACGGCTGAGTGGTTGCTTGGGCTAATCTCTTACCCATGTCTCATGCTCCACTAGTACGCAAAGCCGTTGTCCCCGCCGCAGGCTTGGGAACCAGGTTCCTGCCGGCGACCAAAGCGATGCCCAAGGAAATGCTTCCGGTGGTCGACAAACCGGCCATCCAGTACGTCGTCGAAGAAGCGGCGCGTGCCGGCCTGAGAGACGTCCTGATGATCACCGGGCGCAATAAGCGGTCGCTGGAGGACCACTTCGACCGCGTGCCGTTTGTCGAGGAGACGCTGGAGGCCAAGGGCGACGAAGCGAAGCTGGCCGCCGTCCGTGAATCTTCCGAACTGGCGGACATCCATTACGTGCGTCAGGGCGATCCCATGGGGCTGGGGCACGCGGTTCTCCGCGCCAAGCAGCACGTAGGCAACGAGCCCTTTGCCGTCCTGCTGGGCGATGACCTCATTGACGAGCGCGACGAGCTGCTCTCCGAGATGATCGCGGTGCAGCAGGCGACCGGCGGGTCCGTCATCGCCCTGATGGAAGTCGACCCTGAACAGATCAGCGCCTATGGCTGCGCGGACGTTAGCGCGATTGACGGTGCTGAGCACGTGAAGGTCCACGGTTTAGTGGAGAAGCCGGCCACCGCCGATGCACCATCGAACCTGGCGGTGATCGGCCGCTACGTCCTGCACCCGGCCGTCTTTGATGTCCTGGAGCAGACCGCGCCGGGGCGCGGCGGTGAAATCCAGCTGACCGACGCGCTGCAAACCCTGGCCAAGTCCGAGGAAGACGGCGGCGGCGTCTATGCCGTGGTCTTCCGGGGCCGTCGCTACGACACCGGCGACAAGCTCAGCTATTTCAAGGCGGTCATCTCGCTGGCTACCGAACGGGAAGACCTGGGACCCGAACTGCGTTCCTGGATCGTTGACCTTGCCGACCAGATCCAGGCAGAGTCGCCCTTGACGGCGGCCGTTTAAGGCTAAGACTGGCGCGGGACGGCCGGTTTGGGCCAGCGCCAGATCCAAGCTAAGATGATACGTCGGTCGTATGTTCTTTAGGAGTTTTCAGTACATTGGTCTTGAACCATGATCAAAGTTCGCGTTTGACCCTTGCGGTCAAGGACCTCGGGCGCAGCCCGGGCAGCATGCGGACTCTTGAAGAACATATAGCTGCGCCGAAGGATTTCGGGGCAGCGCTCATTGGCGTTCAGGAAGGCTCCGACATGGAGTTGGACCTGAAGCTTGAGGCCGTGCATGAGGGAATCTTGGTCTCCGGCACTGTTTCCGTGGCTGTCACGGGGGAGTGCGGGCGGTGCCTGGATCCCATCGCGTACGACCTCGACGTCAAAGTGCAGGAACTCTTCTACTATGAGGATGCTGAACTCCTCGAGGAAGAAGAGCAGGACGAACAGCGGCGGGTTGAGCGCGATTTAATCGATCTCGAGCCGGTGCTGAGGGACGCAGTGGTGACCGCCCTGCCGTTCCAGCCGGTGTGCCGGGAAGACTGCCAAGGCTTGTGCCCAGAATGCGGGATGCGCCTTGAAGAGGATCCGGGTCACCATCATGAGGTTGTGGATCCTCGCTGGGCAGCCCTAGCTGGGCTGGCCGGCACGGCCGCCGACGAGGCGCCGAAAAGTAAAGAGTCAGACGAGAGAGAAGAGAGTTAGCCGTGGCTGTTCCCAAGCGGAAGATGTCCCGCTCGAATACGCGCGCCCGCCGGTCCCAGTGGAAGGCCACTGCGCCCAACCTGGTCAAGACCGTTGAGAACGGCCGTGTCACGTACAGCCTGCCGCACCAGGCCAAGGTTGTCACCGACTCGGCAGGCACCGCGCTGTTCCTTGAGTACAAGGGCCGCAAGGTAGCCGACGCGTAACAACGTCCGGTATGCCTTCAACTGAAGAGCTTTTGGAGCGTCTCGGTGTCGATATCGACGCCGAGACGCTCCGTCTGGCTTTAACCCATCGTTCTTACGCCTACGAGCACGGCGGCCTACCCACAAACGAGCGCTTGGAATTCCTTGGCGACTCGATCCTGGGTTTCTCCGTGACCGACGCGCTGTACCGGGACAACCCGGACCTGCCCGAGGGCGAACTGGCCAAGCGGCGATCCGCAGTGGTGTCCACCCGGGCGCTGGCCGGGATTGCCCGCTCGCTGGACGTGGGTCAGCACGTGTTGCTCGGGCAGGGCGAAAAGCTGACCAATGGCGCGGACAAGTCCTCCATCCTTGCCGACACCATGGAGGCGCTGTTCGGTGCCACCTACCTGTGCCATGGCATTGAAACCGCCCGCCAGTTGGTGATGCGCCTGATCGGGCCGCTGCTGGCGGACGCCGACGCCCTTGGCGCCGGGACGGACTGGAAGACCAGCATTCAGGAACTCGCTGCAGCCCGGAAAATGGGCAACGTGACATACCGCGTGGAGGGCTCAGGCCCGGACCACGCGAGGACGTTTGTGGCCACGCTCCTGATCGGCACCGCCGAGCACGGCCAGGGCACTGGCCACTCGAAGAAGGAAGCCGAACAGGAAGCCGCCGCTTCGACCTGGCGGAACCTGCGCGCATCATTGCCTGAATCTGTGACGGGGAGCGCCGGATCAGATGCCTGAACTGCCTGAGGTGGAGGTGGTCCGCCGCGGGTTGGCCCAGTGGGTCCGCGGCCGCACCATCACCGGCGTCGAGGTACTTGATGAACGTTCCATCCGCCGGCATGCACTCGGCGCCGAAGACCTCCGCGGAAACTTGGTCGGCACGCACGTTACCGACGTCGTCCGGCGAGGCAAGTTCCTCTGGATGCCGCTGCAGGAATCGGCCCCAACGGGTCTGGGAAACGTATCCGACGGCGACGCCGGAGATGAGCCCAAACTCGCCCTGATGGCGCATCTGGGCATGAGCGGACAGTTGCTGGTTGAGGACAGCGCACAACGGGACGAGAAGCACCTCAAAGTGCGGCTGACGCTTAGCCCGGCCAGTGACGCTGACGGCTCACTCATGCCGGCCGAGCTGCGCTTCGTCGACCAACGGATTTTTGGCGGCATGTTCCTGGCAGACTTGGCCCCCACTCGTGACGGCCACGCCGGTGGCATCTCGGAGACCGGCCTGCCGCTGATCCCCGTCGAAGCCGCCCACATTGCCCGCGACCCGCTGGACCCGGCCTTCTCCTTTGACGCGTTCTACCAGCGCCTCCGTGCCCGCAAGACCGGCATCAAGCGCGCCATCCTGGACCAAGCCTTGGTCTCCGGCATCGGCAACATCTATGCGGACGAGGCACTGTGGGCCGCGAAGCTTCACTACGCCCGCCCCACGGAAACGCTGCGCCGCAAGGACGCGGAACGCCTCCTCGATGCCTGTCGCGATGTCATGACCCAGGCATTGGCGGCCGGCGGCACCAGCTTCGACTCCCTCTACGTGAACGTCAACGGTGCGTCCGGCTACTTCGAACGGCACCTGAACGCCTACGGCAGGGAAAACGAGCCCTGCTACCGCTGCAGCGAGCTAGGCCTGTCCACGAAGATCCGCCGAGACACCTTCATGAACCGCTCGTCGTACACCTGCCCCGTCTGCCAACCACGCCCGCGCAACGGCCGCTGGTAGAACTACTTCTCCAGTTCCGCCAATACGGCGTCCGTGTACTTCGGCCAGACCTCCGCCGCCCACGGGCCGAAGGCGCGGTCGGTGAGCGCCAGGCAGGCGGCCCCGGCGTCGGGATCCACCCAAAGGAACGTGCCGGACTGGCCGAAGTGCCCGAAGGTGTTCGGCGAACTGTTCGCACCGGTCCAGTGCGGGTCCTTGTGGTCGCGGATTTCGAAGCCGAGCCCCCAGTCGTTGTCCTGCTGGCGCCCGAACCCGGGCAACACGCCGGCCAGACCGGGATAGACCGCGTGCGTCGCTTCCTTGAGAGTGGACGGGGCCAACAGCGACGGCTTCTGCAGTTCGGCGGCAAAGCGGGACAGATCGGCCGCTGTGGAGGTCGCGTCGGCGGCGGGGGAGCCGTCCAGATCGGTCTCCGACATGCCGAGCGGGACCAACACGCCTTCCCGCAGGTACTCGGCGAAGCTCATGCCCGTGGCGGACTCCAACGTTTCGCCCAAGACCTCGAAACCAGCGTTGGAGTAGAGCCGCCGGTCTCCGGGAGCGAAGCGGATGGTGCGGTCGCCGAAATCGTAACCGGCGCAGTGGGCCAGCAAGTGACGTACCGTGGCGCCCTCTGGCCCTGCGGACTGGTCGAGTTCCAGTGCGCCTTCTTCAACCGCCAGCAGCACGGCATAGGCACTGAGGAGCTTGGTGACCGAGGCCAGCGGGAAGCGGCGCTGCTGGTCGCCGTAAACGGCCAGGACGGTGCCGTCAGCGGCGACGACGGCGGTGGCCGCGTTCTCCACCGGCCACGAATCGATCAGCTTCATGCTCTCCACAGTTGCTCCTAGCTCCTCGTTCCGGTGTAGTGGGTTGCCAGCCGGCGCAGCCCTTCGTCGATGCTGACTTTCGGTTTCCAGTCCAGCACTTCGTGCGTGCGGCGCTGGTCGAACCAATGGGCGGTGGACAGCTGCTCGGCCAGGAACCGGGTCATCGGCGGCTCGTCCTTGACCAGCCCGCGCTTTCCGGCCGCTGTCCAGGCACGTTCGATCGCGGTACCGGCGCTCCTGGCCAGCCAGCCCGGGACCGACCAGCCCGGCGCCTTCACGCCGGCGGCGCCGCAAATGCCGGCGATCAGCTCGCCGACTGGGCGGGGCTGGCCGTTGGTGACCACCAACGCCTGGCCGTGCGCCTGGTCCATGCGTTCGAGCGCCCGGACAATGGCGGCCGCGGCGTTGTCGATGTAGGTGGTGTCGATCAAGGCGGCGCCGTTGTCCAGCAGGGGCAGGCGGCCAGCCTGCGCCCGCGCCACCACACGCTCGACCAGCTGGGTATCGCCGGGGCCCCAGACAATGTGCGGCCGGATGGCGGCAACCCGGAAGCCGGGGGAGTCCTCGGCGAGGGCAAGAAGTTCGGCGGCGGCCTTGGACCGTGCGTAGTGGCCGCGTGCCCGCTCCGGATCAGCGGTCCCCGCGCCCGCTCCGGCGATCGCTTCGCCGAAATGCGCCACGGACGGGGAGGACACGAACACCACATCGCGCACCCCAGCGGACTTGGCCGCGGCCAGTAGCGTGCGGGTGCCCTCGATGTTGGTGGCCGCGAACTCGCTCCACTCGCCGGTGAAGGAGACCTTGGCGGCCAAGTGGATGACTGCGTCTACGCCCTGTACGGCACTGGTAACGGCGTCAGGATCGGTCAGCGACCCGAGCACCGTCTGGGCGTCGGCGCCAACGTCGGCGGGACGGCGCTGGAAGGTCCGTACCTGATGGCCCTGCTCCAGCAGCAGCCGCGCGACGGCGCCACCAAGCATGCCGCTGGCCCCGGTAACCAAGACGGTGCGCTTGTCGGTGTGTTCGGTCGCGCGGGTCTCCACGCGCTCGCTGGCGCTCGCTTGGTCGACCACCGGGGTCTGGCCGGGGGTCGATGGAGGCGCGCCAGCGCCGAGTAGAGACCGGTTGTCCACGGGCTTGTTCTTACTCACGGCTTGCGGATCCGTCCCCCGGCCAGCGACGTGGCCGCCCATCCGGCGAGCCTGGCCCGGTCGATCTTGGAGTTGTGCCGGATGTCGGTGGGCAGTTCGGGCACCACCAGCACCGCCGCCAGATCCAAACCAGTGGAGGCAGCGACGGCGGCGCGTACCTCCTCGCCGAGTGAATGCGGTGCGGTTCCCGGTCTAGCGGCCGGCGGCAGCGTTTCCAGGACCGCAACCGGCACTTGGGCGCCCACCGGACCGACGCCGACGACGGCAGCCAGCCGGACGCCGTCGTGCGTTTCCGCCGCTTGCTCGGCCGTCACGGGAGTGGCGACGCCGGAAGCAGTGGTGATGATGTGCGCGAGCCGGCCCTCCACCCAGAGCCGACCCTCGCCGTCGAGATGACCCACGTCGCCGGTGCGGTGCCAGCCGGGCACGGACGCGCTGTGCTGCTGGGTGATCCAGAGACGGTCGTAGCGGTCCTTCACGTGCGGGGCGCTGACCAGTATCTCGCCAGTGACGCCGGGGTCGGTGGACGGTTGGTCGGCGACACTGCCGTCAGCAGCCACCGCGGCGATCGCCACCTTGGCTCCGGACACCGGGATGCCGACGCAGACTCCGTTGCCAGAACCCGCGGCGCGGATGCCGTCCAGGCTGATGTCCGTGACCGGCAGGGCCTCTGTCATCCCGTAGGGGGTGTGCAGCGTTGCGGACGGCACCAGCGACTGAACCTTGGCCAGCAGCGGCTCCGGAATCGGGGCACCGGCTGAGAGCAGCAGTTCGACGTTGGAGAGCGCCACGCGGTGTTCGTCGGTCAGGCCGTCGGCCGTGGCCAGGACGTTGGCCAGCGCGGCCGGCGAGGCGAACACAGCGGTGGCGTGCACCGCGGCAGCGGCGTCGGCCAGGGCGGCTGCGGTGAGCGTCTTCGGCGCGGTGACGTCCATGTCCGGAGTGACCGATGTGGCGCCAAGGGCCGGCCCCAGCAGGGCGAACGGCGCGAAGCCGGCCACCAGCGACGTGCCGGCCTCCAGCCCGTAGGTGTCCTTCAGCGTATCCCGCATGGCGGCCAGCCGGCGGTGCGTGTAGACCACGCCCTTGGCCGGACCCGTGGAGCCGGACGTGAAGAGGATGGCGGCGTCGCCGTCGGGATCCGGGTCGGTGGTCGATGGAGGCGCGCCAGCGCCGAGTAGAGGCCGGTCGACCACTGACCTGGCCGCGGCAGCTTCCACCAACTCGGGCACCGTGTGCGCGATTCCGTAGAGCTTGCGCTTGGCCTCGCCCATTTCGGTGACGCTGATGCGTTGGCCGGGCCAGTTGAACAGCCGGGCGGCAATGAAGGCGCGTTCGATGCCGACAATGAACTTGGGGCCGGCACCCTTGATGGCGCGGCTGAGCCCGGCCGGGCCGAGTCCGGCGTCGGCCACGACGATGACGGCGCCGAGCTTCAGGCAGGCGTAAATCAGGCTGGTGAGTTCGATGCCCGGCGGGACCAGCAGATTGATCCGGTCGCCGGCCTTCACGCCGATCCCGGCAAGTCCGTCGGCCAGTAGGTCCACCTGTCCGGCCAACTCGGCCCACGTCAGCGTCCGCGGTCCGGCGCCGGGGGCGGCCAGGGGCGCCATGTCGACGACGGCGGGGGAGTTGTCGGAGCGGCGTTCGCGAAGTTCGGCGAGCATCGGGCGGAAGGTCTCCACGGATCTCCGCGCAGGCCTGGCGGCCTTTGGTCGATCACCGAAGGCGCTCGCTTCGTCGACCACCGGGGTGCTCTCGTCGGTGGTCGATGGAGGCGCGCCAGCGCCGAGTAGAGACCGGTCGACCACCGGGGCGGTCGCCAGCCAGGTGAAGAGGGGGGTGGCGATGTCGCGGTCTTCGGGGAGCAGATGTCCGGCGCCTTCGAAGCGGTGCACGTCCGCCTGCGGCAGCCGGTCCAGCAGGTCGCGCAGGTAGCGATCGGAGAAGACCGGATCCTTGGGGCCCCACATGATCAGCGCCGGAACGTCCAGGTCGCGGATGCCCTCGGCCACCTCGTTCAGCGTGCTCCAGCTGGGCGTACTCTCGTTTGCCGGGATGTCCGCCACGAAGTTGCCCACTCCCGTGCGCCGGGCGGCGTGCAGGTACGGTGCCATGAACGCTTCCTTGACGTCCTTCTCCAAAGGAGGATGCGCCAAGGCGTGGGTGACGCGCAGGAAAGCGGCCGACGTCGTCGTTCCCCATTGATGGACGGCCGGGTGCAGCGCGAGTTTCAGCGGGGCCGGAAGGCCGAAGCCGGCGGGGTGGACGGCGGTGTTGGTCAGCACGACGCCGGCGAGCTGGCCGCGGTGCCGGGTCGCCCAGCCCAGCGAGATCACGCCGCCCCAGTCGTGCCCGACCGTGACGACCGGACCCGTGAGGCCCAGTTCGGCGGTCAGGTCGCCCAGATCCGTGATCCGGTCTTCAAGCCGGCGGGAACGCCCGGTGCGCTCGGAGAACCCCATGTCCAGTTGGTCGACGGCGACCACGCGCCACGGCGCCGCGACGTCACCGGCTGCGGCCAGCAGGCTGCGCCAGAGGTAGGACCAGGTCGGGTTGCCGTGCACGGACAGCAGGGTGCCGGCCGGCTCTATCCCGCGTTCGGCCAGCTGTGGGCCGTTGTCCAAAAGGTGCCAAGTGTGCGCGCTGCCGGCCGGATCCACGGCGGCGGTGGAGGGGACGCGGACGCGGCGGGACCAGGCCGGGTCGACTCCGGGCCAGAGGGGCTCGGCTACCACGCAATCTCCATCATGGTGGTGTTCAGGCCGGAGCCCACTCCCATGCATAGCACCCGGTCGCCGCTGCTCAGGGTCTGCGACTCCTGGGCCAGCGTCATCGGCAGCGAGGCCGGCCCCACATTGCCCCACTTCGGGAAGGTGATCGGCACGCGTTCGCGGACCAGGTCAACCGCCTTGATGATCGCGTTGGTGTACGAGGTGGAGACCTGGTGGGTGACGTACCGGTCCATTCCGGTCCAGTTCCAGCCGTCGCGGTGGGCCTCGTGCCAGGCACTGACCACCAGTTCCAGCCCGTTGTCCAGCAGGCCCTTGGTGTCCGTGAACATGCCGGCCGGACCGCCCACGCACAGTTCGTGGTGCTCCGTGCCGGCCCTGGAGACGCCGCCGAGGATCCGGTGTGATTCGGGATGGACATCAGCGGGGCCGATCACGGCTGCGGCAGCGCCCGAGCCCAACGTCAGGGTGGCGAACTCGCGCAGGTAGTCGGCACGGGTGGAATTTGGATGGTTCAGGCGCTCGAAGGTGGTTTCCTGGGTGGGCTGGGCATCCTCGCCCGCGACGATTAACGCGTATTTGATCTGGCCGGCGTCGATCATGTTGGCCGCCAGGGTGATGCCGTTGACGAAGCCCAGGCAGGCGTTGGCCAGATCGAAGTTCATGGCCGACGACGGCAGGCCCAGCCCGTGATGGATCTTCACCGCCACTGAGGGTTCCAGGTTTTTGCGCGTCACGGACGTATTGATCAGCAAACCGACCTGGCCCGGCTCCACACCGGCTTCAGCAAGAGCCTTCGCGCCGGCTTCGATGGCGGCGTCGTCGAAGGATGTCTCAGGTGACCACCAGCGGCGCTCGGTGACGCCGGCAACACGTTCCAGCAACTTCCGGGAGAGCTTCAGGCGCTTCAGGCTGGGAGCGAGGCGCTCATCGAACTCGGCGGAACTGACGGCTACCGGCGCCTCCACGCTAGAGACGGCCAGCAAAGCCGCGTTGTGATGTCGAAACGTCGCGTTACCGATCAATATCCAGCCTTTATTCGTCTTTCGGGGACGGTCACCTGTACACGGAGCATCCGGTATGGGCACCCGAAGTCTTAACTATGCACCCCGCGCCAGCGTTCCGCACATACGGACAAAGGCATTGGTTTGTGTCATTTGTCTCTGCTACTGCTCCGGGACGTGTTTCGGGCGACCCTTGGGATTATGCGGTAACCCCGAAACGCGTTTCCATCGGCCGCCAAGATTTACCTGCAGAGGAAGTAGGCGCCCGGGCGGATTCTTATTCAGGCGCCGGTCTGCAACGAAGACGCAGCCAGCCTCACGGGTAAAAGCCCGTACAAGCCCGGACAAGCCCGTGGTGCCGGGGAATTTGCGGTGGACACGGTAGATTAATCCAAGGAAACGTCCGCCGCGGGAGACACAACGTGCATCTTAAATCTCTGACTGTGCGGGGCTTTAAGTCTTTTGCGTCGGCGACGACCTTTGACTTTGAGCCCGGCGTCACCGCTGTTGTCGGTCCGAATGGGTCGGGCAAATCCAATGTGGTGGACGCCCTCGCCTGGGTAATGGGCGAGCAGGGCGCCAAAACCCTGCGCGGCGGCAAGATGGAGGACGTCATCTTCGCCGGCACCGCGGGCCGGCCGCCGCTGGGCCGCGCGCATGTCTCCTTGACCATTGACAATAGCGACGGCGCCCTGCCGATCGAATACTCCGAAGTCACCATTTCCCGCACGCTGTTCCGCACCGGCGGCTCCGAATACGCGATCAACGGCAGCAACTGCCGGCTGCTGGACATCCAGGAACTCCTCTCCGACTCCGGCCTCGGCCGGGAGATGCACGTGATCGTCGGCCAGGGCCAGCTGGACAAGGTCCTGCACGCCACCCCGGAGGACCGCCGCGGCTTCGTGGAAGAAGCCGCAGGCATCCTCAAGCACCGCCGCCGCAAGGAAAAGACGGTGCGCAAGCTGGAGTCGATGCAGGCGAACCTGCAGCGGCTCACCGACCTCACCGGCGAGATCCGCCGCCAGCTGACCCCGCTGGGCAAGCAGGCCGAAGTGGCGCGCCGGGCCCAGCAGGTGCAGTTTGAAGTCCGCGATTCCCGCGCCCGGCTGCTGGCGGACGAGCTGGTGGAACTCAGCACCTCGCTGGAGCAGGAGGTGGCCGACGAGGCTGCGCTGAAGACCCGGCAGGCCGAGGTGGAGCAGACCCTGGGTGCAGGCCGCCGGCGGCTGGCCGAACTGGAACGGCTGGCGGCCGAGGCCACGCCCAAACTCAACGCCGCGCGGGACAACTGGTACCGGCTCTCGTCCACCCGCGAACGCTTCCGCGCCCTCGCCAGCCTTGCCAATGAACGACGGCGGCTGCTCGGCTCCGCCGACCAGGAACCGGACAGCGGACGGGACCCGGAGATCCTGGAGCAGCAGGCGGCCGAAGTCCGCGAGGAACAGGCCGAGCTGGAGTTCGAGCTTGAGGCACGCCGTGAGGTGTTGGACGACGCGATCGAGGCGCGCTCCGCTGCCGAGCGGGCGGCGCAGGACGAAGAGAAGCGGCTGACCAGCATCCTGCGCGCCGCCGCCGACCGCCGCGAAGGGTTGGCCAAGCTGGCCGGCCAGGTGGGGGCGGCACGTTCCCGGGTGGAGTCGGCGGAGGCTGAGCTGGGCCGGCTCCGCACATCGATCACCGAAGGCGAGGAGCGCCGCCGCCACGCCCAGGCCGAGTTCACCGCGCTTGAATCCCAGGCGGCCGGGGTGGAAGAAGGTGAAGAAGGCCTGGACGCCGCCTATGAGGAGGCCAGCGACGAACTGGCTGAGATCGAAGCGGAACTGGAGCAGCTGCGGGCAGACGAACGCGAGGCCGAACGGGAACGCGACGCCCTGACCGCCCGCAAGGAAGCACTTGAAGTGGGGCTGAACCGGCGGGACGGCAGCGAGACACTGCTGGCCTCCGGCACCGAGGGCGTGCTCGGCCCGCTGGCAGACCTGATCAGCGTGGAGCCAGGCTACGAGGCTGCCATTGCCGCAGCACTGGGGCCGCTGGCGGAAGCGGTTGCCGTTGCCGACCCGGACGCCGCCGTCCGGGCGCTGGAACTGATGAAGGCCGACGACGCCGGCCAGGTGGAGCTGCTCATCGCCGGTCCGGTGGTAGACCACGGGAGCGCCAGCGACCGCGTGGAGACCCCGGAGGGGGCCATGTGGGCGAATAGTTTGGTCCAGGCCAAGCAGGGGGTCGAGGGTGCAGTCCGCGCGCTGCTGGGCGCCGTCGTCGTCGTTGAAGACCTGCCAACCGCCGCCCGCGCCATAGCAGCCGACCCGACGCTGACCGCCGTCACCCGCGAGGGCGACTTCTTCACGTCCTGCTCCGCGCGGGGCGGCTCCGCCGGCGGGCCCAGCCTGCTGGAAGTGCAGGCGGCCGTGGACGAGACCGCGCAGCGGCTCGAAGCCGCGACGGCCCGCGTTGAGCGGGCCAAGTTCGCGATCGCCGGCGCGACCGGGCGCAGGGATGAAGCCAAGCTGCGGGCCGACGCGGCGCTGGAACAGCTGCACGAATCCGACGCCCGGCTGGCAGCCGTCGCCGAACGGCTGGGACAGCTCGGCTCCGCGCTGCGGTCGGCCACCGGCGAGAGTGAACGGCTGGCCAAGCTGGTGGCTGCCGCCGAGGCCAACATCGTGACCGAGCAGCAGAAACTGGCCGAGATCACCGAACGGCTGGGCGCGGCGCAGGCCGCCGAAGACCAACCGGCTGATGCCGAGCCGTCCACCGACAAGCGGGACGCGCTCGCCGCCGCGGCAACCCACGCACGCCAGGTGGAAATGGAAGCCCGGCTGGCGCTGCGCTCGGGCGAGGAACAGCTGACGGCCATCGGCAACCGGGCGGCCTCGCTGGAACGGGCAGCCGCGACTGAACGCCATGCCCGGGCACAGGCTGCAGAGCGCGCCCGCAAACGCCGGCTGCAGGCAGCCAAGGCCGCCGCCGTGGCCCAGGGCGCCCAGCAGGCGCTGGCCTGGTTGGACGTTTCGGTGGACCTGGCCGAACGGGAACGCGATGAGGCCGAAGAGGTGCGCGCTGCCTGGGAGGCCGAGCTGTCGACCGTGCGCTCGTCCACCGATGCGCTCGCCGCGGAGTTGCGCGAACTGACGGACACCGTGCACCGCGATGAACTGGCCCGGGCCCAGCAGCGGCTGAAAATCGAGGCCCTGGAGGCCAAGTCCATTGAAGAGCTGGGCCTAACGCCGGACCACCTGATCGCCGAGTACGGGCCGGACCAGCCGGTGCCGGTCGCCAAGGCGGCGTCGAACGACAAATGGGCCGCGCTGCGCGCCCCGGTAGACGAGGAAGGCAACGCCGTCGTCGAAGGCGTCCCGTTCGTGCGCGAGGAACAGCAGAAAAGGCTCAAGAAGGCGGAACGCGATCTGGCGGCGCTGGGCAAGGTCAATCCGCTGGCGCTGGAGGAGTTCGCCGCGCTGGAGGAACGCCACCAGTTCCTGAGCACCCAGCTGGAGGACCTGAAGGCCACGCGCAAGGACCTGCTGGACATCATCAAGGAAGTCGACGAGCGGGTGGAGCAGGTCTTCACCGAGGCCTACCACGACACCGCCGTGCAGTTTGAGCGGGTGTTTGGCCGCTTGTTCCCGGGCGGCGAGGGCCGACTGGTGCTCACCGATCCGGAGGACATGCTCAACACCGGCATCGAAGTGGAGGCCCGGCCGGCCGGCAAGAAGATCAAGCGGCTGTCGCTGCTCTCCGGCGGTGAGCGCTCGCTGACCGCGGTGGCCCTGTTGGTGGCGATTTTCAAGGCCCGGCCGTCCCCGTTCTACGTGATGGATGAGGTGGAAGCTGCGCTGGACGACACCAACCTGGGCCGGCTGATCACCATCTTCGAAGAGCTGCGCGAATCCAGCCAGCTGATTGTGATTACGCACCAGAAGCGCACCATGGAAGTGGCCGACGCGCTGTACGGCGTGACCATGCGCGGCGACGGCGTGACCACCGTCATCTCGCAGCGGCTGGAGCACGCCAAGGCCCTGGTCGACTAAGGAAGAGAGACGCGCGATGGTGAAGATCCCGGGAGAAGCATCACAGCTGATAACCATCGACGGCTGCCGGCTGCGCGTCCGGACGGTCGGATCCGGCCCGGCGGTGTTCGTGCTGGTGCACGGGATCGGCGTTTCCGCCCGCTACTTTGAACCCCTCGCGGCCGAACTCGCCCGGCACGGCACAGTCCATCTGGTCGACCTGCCCGGCCACGGCGGGCTGCCCAAGCCAAAGCGCGCCCTCGATCTGGTGGACTTGGCCCGCCTGGTCCACGGCGCCATGGATCGGCTGGGGATCGGGCCCGCGGTGCTGGTGGGCCACTCGATGGGCTGCCAAGTGGTCACGGAGTTGGCCCTGCTGCACCCGGAAGCCACCCCCGCACTGGTGCTGCTGGCGCCGACCGCCAACCGGCGCGAGCGCACCGCCTGGAAGCAGGGCCTGCGGCTGTTCCAAGACGGGTTCCGGGAACCGCTGGCCGTGGACGCGATCGAAGTGACCGACTACCTGCGCTGCGGTCCGCGCTGGTACCTCACCTTGCTGCCCGCGATGCTCGGCCACCAGTTGGAGGATCGGATCGCCGGCGTGCGTGTGCCGGTGCGGATCATCCGCGGCAGCCGGGACCCGGTCGTGCCGTTGGACTGGTGCCGGGAGCTGGCCGATGCCCTGCCGGGAACCACGGTGGATAACATCGACGGCGAGGGGCACGTGATGATGTTCCGCTCACCCGGGCCGGTGGCGCAGTTGTGCTTGGCGCCGTCCGGACCTCGCGGGGATGCCACCGTCGCCGACCGGTCATGAACCAGTTGTCCCGTGTGCTGCGGCTGGCCTGGGGCTGGCTGCTGGACTACGCCTACATTGCCCGGCAGCAGGTTCGCGGAGTCCTCGCCCGGGCCGACCCCGCACAGTACCGGGAGGGCGCCGCGCCGGAGGCGAGTCCCGTCGTCGTTATTCCGGGCATTTACGAGTCGTGGAAGTTCATGCGCCCGCTGATTGAACACGTCCACGGCCGCGGACATCCGGTGCACGTGGTCGAGCCGCTGGGCTACAACGTCGGCAGCATTGAGCGAATGGCCGGCATCGTGGGCGACTACCTGCGCCGGCAGGAGCTGGAGAACGTGACGATTGTTGCGCACAGCAAGGGCGGGTTGATCGGCAAGTTCGTGATGACGACGGCGGCGTCGGCCGGGCGCGTGCAGCGGATGGTGGCGATCGGGACCCCTTTTTCCGGTTCCCGCTACGCCACGTTCGCGGTGACCCCGATGGTGCGCGCCTTTTCGCCGAAGAACCGCGTGCTGCGTCAGCTGTTGGCGAACCTAAACGTCAATCACCGGATCGTCTCCGTCTACAGCGCATTCGACCCGCACATTCCGGGCGGCTGCCGGCTGGAAGGCGGCGTGAACATCCGGCTGGAAACCACCGGGCACTTCAAAATCATTGCCGAGAAACGCGTCCACGACATCATCGACCAGGTGCTGGCCGGAGCGACGCCCTCCTAGCGCACGGGAGGCCGGTGCCGCCGGAGTGGTCTCCCCGCAGGCGCGTCTCCCCGGGCCTCCACGCAGGCGCAAGCGGCTTTGGTCGACCACCGGTCGACCATCGCAGGCCCGAGGGCTTTTGGTCCACCACCCGGGCTGTCCGCCCATTGTCCGGCTGGCTCAGCCGCGTTAGTGTCGAAACTAAGACCACTGTTGATACCGGGCAGCGGCGTTGCCATGCTGACTGCCCGAGCAAAGGAGGCAGGCATGACGATAAGCCGGACAAGCTGCTTGGGGCGAGGTGTTCAATGGGTTCAGTAGTTATTTTCGCGCCGTCGCCCGGACTGACCGTAACGGTGGAGGATGTTGACGGCCGCCCGGATATCCATCTGCACGCCGGCGGGCAAGGGGTCTGGCAGGCTCGGATGCTGACCGGGCTTGGTGCGTCCGTCACCATGTGCGCCGTCTTCTCCGGTGAAACCGGCAGCGTAATCCGGCACCTGATCGAGGACGAAGGCGTCGAGGTGATTCCTATCGAGGGGCAGGGCAGCAGCGGGGCTTACATCCACGACCGGCGGGCCGGCGAACGGGAACTGGTGGCGGAGAACCCGGGCGAAAAGCTGACCCGGCATGATCTGGATGAACTCTACGGGCAGACCCTGAAGGCGGGAATGGAAGCCGGCACCGCCATCCTCAGCGGGGCGGTCCGCGAAGACGCCGTCCCGTCCGACGTCTACCGGAGACTCGCTGCCGATCTGTGCACCGCGGGCTGCCGGGTGCTCACGGATTTGACCGGAGACCGGCTCACCGCGGCGCTCGCCGGCGGCGTCACCGTGGCCAAGATTGCCGACGACGAACTCACCGACAGCGGCCGTGCCTCTTCGGACGAGCCGGAGGCGATCATCGAAGCGATGCACGCCATGCACGCTGAAGGTGCCGACACGGTGATTGTCACTCGGGCGCACAAGCCGTCGCTGATGCTGCACGAAGGCGCGATCAGTGAGATCCGCGTGCCCGAGATGCAAAGTGTGGACACCCACGGCGCAGGGGACTCGCTGACCGCTGGAGTCGCTGCCACGCTGGCCGACGGCGGGACCATGCATGAGGCGGTGGTGCTGGGCACTGCCGCCGGCGCGCTGAACGTCACCCGCCATGGCCTCGGCACCGGCGAGCAGGGCGCCATCCGCAACCTGACCAAGCTGGTGACGGTCTCGGCCTACCGTGCCGACGAGCCGACCGCGGCCCAGCAAGCCAGCCCGGACGAACTGGCCCGAATGGTGTGGAAACAATGAAGACGCCGAAGATGGTCCTGATCACCAATGACGACGGCATCGACTCCCCGGGGCTGCATGCCTTGGCCGCCGGAGCCTTGGAGGCCGGGCTGAACGTCACCATCGCGGCCCCGGTCACGGAGGCCAGCGGCAGCAGCGCGTCCATTACGGCCTGGGAAGACGAGGGCCGCATCCGGGTTGAGCAGCGCACGCTGGAAGGGCTCGAGTCCGTGCCGGCCTTCGCCGTGCACGGCACCCCCGGTTTCATCTCGATGATCGCCACGCACGGGGCCTTTGGCGAGCGGCCGGACCTGGTGCTCTCCGGTGTGAACCGTGGGGCGAATGTGGGCCGGGTGATCCTGCATTCGGGCACCGTCGGCGCCGCGCTGACCGCCGGGGTGAACGGCGGACGCGGCATGGCGGTCTCGCTGGACACCGGGCTGAACCCGGAGCAGCTGAACTGGGACACCGCGGCCCGGTTGGCCACCGGGTTGCTGCCGTACCTGATGGACCAGCGGGTCGGCACCGTCTTGAACCTGAACGTGCCGAACGTCGACGGATCCGCGCTGCCCGAATTCCGGACCGCCACCCTGGCTGAGTTCGGCATTGTCCAAACCACGGTGGCCGAACGGGGCGAAGACCATCTCCGGCTGGCCATCGCGGACAGCCAGGAGCTGGCCCCGCCGGAGAGCGACTTCGCACTGCTGGCGGCCGGCTTCGCCACGGTCACCGGGATCCTGCCGGTCACCGAAAGCCACTTGCCGGACCTCTCTGCCGTTGCGGAAAGGCGTCGTACCTGAAAAATCCAGTTCCCTGACAACGCGGAGCAATCGGAGGCATCATGAGCCGCATCGACCGGATCGCCGAACCATGGGGGACACGGACCCCGTATGCCGCGGGGCAGGACTGGCCGGTGCGGGTGGACATGTACCTGCAGGACGGGCTACAGCCCGAGGACGTGGACCGGTGGGTGCAGACCGCCTCCATCCTGCACTCGAACGGAGACGCGCTGGACATTGCGGTCAAGGATGGCCGGATGGCCGGCGTGCGCGGACGGGCCACGGACCGGGTCAACCACGGGCGGCTGGGGCCCAAGGACCTTTACGGCTGGCAGGCGAACGGGTCACCGGACCGGTTGACCAAACCGCTCATCCGGGAAAACGGCCAGCTGGTCGAAACCGACTGGGACACCGCGATGGACCGGGTGGTGGGCCGGACCAAGGAACTGCTGGAGGAACAGGGCGCCAGCGCGATCGGCTTCTACACCACGGGCCAGCTGTTTGCCGAGGAGTACTACACGCTGGGCCTGGTGGCCCACGGCGGGCTGGGGACCAGCCATGTGGACGGCAACACCCGCCTGTGTACAGCAACGGCCGCGGCGGCCCTGAAGGCGTCGTTTGGCTGCGACGGCCAGCCCGGTTCCTACACCGATATCGACCACGCGGACGTCATCGCCCTCTACGGGCACAACATGGCGGAGACCCAGGTGGTGCTCTGGTCCCGGGTGCTGGACCGGCTGGCCGGACCCAACCCGCCGAAAATCGTCTGCATCGATCCGCGCTCGACGCCGGTGGCGCAGGCCGCGACCGTCCATCTGGCGCCGCGGCCGGGCACCAACGTGGCGCTGATGAACGGCCTGCTGCACGAGATCATCGCCAACGATTGGGTAGACCACGAGTACGTCAAGGCCCATGCGGTGGGCTACGAGGAGCTGGAGCAGCGGGTGAAGGACTACCCGCCGGAGCTGGCCGCGGACATCTGCGACGTGCCGGCGGAGAAGATCCGCGAAGCCGCCCGGATCATCGGCGAGGCCGAGCGGCTGTTTTCCACGGTGCTCCAAGGCTTCTACCAGTCCAACCAGGCCACCGCCGCGGCCGTTCAGGTCAACAACATCAACATCCTCCGCGGGATGCTGGGCAAGCCCGGCTGCGGCATCCTGCAGATGAACGGCCAGCCCACCGCGCAGAACACCCGCGAATGCGGCGCCGACGGCGACTTCCCGGCCTTCCGCAACTGGTCCAATGACGCCCACGTCAAGGACCTGGCCCGGGTGTGGAACGTGGACCCGATGGCGATCCCGCACATGTCGCCGCCCACGCACGTGATGCAGATGATGCGGTACGTGGAGGACGGGTCCATCCGGATGCTCTGGGTCAGCGGCACCAATCCGGCCGTGTCGCTGCCCGAACTGCGGCGCATCCGCTCGATCCTGGACCAGGAACGGTTGTTCCTGGTGGTGCAGGACATTTTCCTCTCCGAAACCGCGCAGTTGGCCGACGTCGTGCTCCCTGCTGCGACGTGGGGCGAGAAGACGGGCACCTTTACCAACGTTGACCGGACAGTCCACCTCTCGGAGAAGGCAGTGGATCCGCCGGGGGAGGCCAAAGCCGACCTGAACATCTTTCTGGACTACGCCCGGCGGCTGGATCTGCGCGACAAGGACGGCGGGCCGCTGGTGAAGTGGCACGACCCGGAATCGGCCTTCGAAGCGTGGAAGGAGTGTACGCGCGGCCGGCCGTGCGACTACACCGGCATGACCTACCAGAAGCTGCGCGGCGCTTCGGGTATCCAGTGGCCGTGCAACGAGGAGAACCCGGACGGCACCGAGCGGATCTATGCCGACGGTAAGTTCTGGAGCGCGCCGGACTACTGCGAAAGCTACGGCCGGGACCTGCTCACCGGCGCCCCGCTGGAGCCGGACGAGTACAAGGCGCTGAACCCGGACGGCAAGGCGCTGCTCAAAGCCGCCGACTATCTGCCGCCGCACGAGCTGCCCAGCCAAGACTTCCCGCTGCAGCTGATCACCGGACGCACGCTCTACCACTTCCATACCCGCACCAAGACCGGCCGGGCTCCGCAACTGCAGGCGGCGGCCCCCGAGGTCTGGGTGGAAATGTCTCCGGCCGACGCGGCAGCCTACGGCATCGCCGAAGGAGACCTCGCCGAAGTGACGACGCCGCGGGGCTCCGTGCAGGCCCAGGTGCGGATCAGCGGCATCAGGGACGGCGTGCTCTTCCTGCCCTTCCACTACGGCTACTGGGACACGGACGGCGGCCATGAGCCCGACGGCGCCGGCCGTGCGGCCAACGAACTGACCATCACCGACTGGGACGCCGCGTCCAAACAGCCCATCTACAAGACCGCCGCGGCCCGGCTGGAGAAAATCGGTTCCGGCGAAGGGCCGGCGCCTGCGCCCACCAACACCGCCTCCGCGCCGGTGCGGCCGATCGGCCGGCAAAGCGCCGGAGGCCCCAGCGCGGGCGTCGACGAACAGTTGCAAACGACCCCAGCGGGAGGACTGTCATGAAAATCGGCCTGGTACTGGAAGAGCTGCACCGGTCCGAAAACGATCTGGCGCACGAGCTCCTGCAGGTCTCCGAACGGCACAAGGTGGACCATGAGGTCTACCACCTCGGCCGCGACCTGGCCCGCTGGTCCCAGCAGCACGTGCGGGAGATCGCCGACATCGGCCGGCAGTACGGGCTGGACCTGGACCCGGACCCCAAGGACGAGGGCGCCTGGGCCGAACGGATGCGGGAAAAGGGCAGCGAACTGCTGGGACGCCGCGGCGACGTCGCCTTGCTGTTGCTGCGCGACCTGCGGGAGGTCTACCTAAAAGCCTCCGGGGTCTCCGCCGACTGGGAGATGCTGGCCCAGGCGGCCCAGGGCATCAAGCACCCTGATCTGCTGGCGGTGGCGCAGAAGTGCCACCCCGAGACGGTGCGCCAGATGCACTGGGCCAACGCGAAGCTCAAGGAGTCCTCGACGCAGATCCTGATCAGCTAACGCGGCGGGTCAGACCAGCTGCCGGGGGATGCTGCGCTGCCAGTTCTGCGAGTAGACGCGCGGATTGCCGTTGTCCTCGTCCAGCTCGTACGCATCCAGCTGCGCGTTCACCACAAAATCCGTCGGGGTGGAGGTCAGCACCGTCCTGGTCTGCACCTCGATCCGCCAGTCGCCGCGTTCGTAGCGGCGGATGGTCTGGGTTTCGCCGCGGACCGAATTCACGTCGTTCCCGCGGGAGCTGTACCACTCGTTGCTCACCCGCCGGATGTCCGTGCCGGTTTCGTCGATCCGGAAACTGCCCTGGTCATTGATGATTTCCACCGTTGACGTGCCTGTCTCCAGATCGCGAATGGTCCGCCAGTGGTGGTTGCCCGGGTTCAGCAGCGTGGTCGCCAGCTCGGGGGCCGCTTCCGGTTCCGCGAAGGGACGCAGTTCGCCGTCGTCGGCACGGGGCTTGCGCACCGGGATGTCCAAGGTGCCGCCGGAGAAGATAGTGACCGTGGCCGGTTCCGGGGCCGGCCACACCAGCGGCCAGTACGACGTCGAGACCGACAGCCGCAGCCGGTGGCCGGCCGGGAACGACTGCGCCAGGCCATTGAGCGGGATCTCGATCCGGTAGCGCTCGCCGGGTTCAAGCGGCTGCGGTTGCTCGCTGCCGTCGCGGTGCGTCAGATTGAGCAGGCCGTAGGTGACCCGTGTCGCCTCCCCGTTCGGCGCCACGTCGGAGAGCCGCACCACCAACTGGGCCACGGGCTTGTCCGAGGCGACCTCAAACGCGGCAACCGGCCGGCCGAAGACTTCAAGATCGCCCTCCAGCGGTTCCGTCTCGTAGACCAGCGAGCCGCCGTCCTCTTCGCGCTGGTCAGAGGGCAGATCGGGCAGCGCCGCGTAGGACGCCCACTTGCCGGCGAACATGCCAACGCTCAGCGGCGAAAGCAGGTCGACGCCGCCGCCCGGCTCTACCGGCGAGCCTTCCGGGAACAAGCCGTAACGGCCCAGCTGCCAGCGTTGGTTCTCGATGTTCGGCGACGGCCAGGACGGTTCGGCAACCCAGTGGCCGGGACGGTCCTGATAGGACGGTTCGGGGGAGACCGCGTCCTGCATCCAGGCCCGGACCATCGGCTCTTCCATCATGCCGGTGTCCTTGTCCTTCAGCCAGTGGTCCCACCAGCGCACCGCTTCCTGCAGGAAGCCGATGGCCGGGCCGGGCACGCCCAAATGCGGGTACTTATGCCCCCAGGGGCCGATCAATCCCTGGCGCGGCACGTCCAGATTCTCCATCAGGCGGAAAATGGCGTTCGTGTAGCCGTCCGCCCAGCCGCCCACCGCCATGACCGGGATCTTCACCTGCGAGTAGTCCTCGCAGACCGACGCCGGCTTCCAATAGTCGCCGCGGGTCTGGTTCTCCAGCCAGGTCTCCAGCCAGAGGCCGCTGCCGGAGAGCCGCTCGTGCCACATCTCGCGCCATCTCTCGCCGACGATTTCCGGGTCCGGCGGCAGGCTGTTGAACGCGAACATAACGGTGGCCTCGGAGAGGTTGTCCGCCAACAGGCAGCCGCCCATGTAGTGCATGTTGTCCACATAGAGGTCGTCGGTGGCCGAGGCGCTGATGATCGCCTTCAGGGCCGGAGGCTGGCGGGCGGCCATCTGCAGGCTGTTGAATCCGCCCCAGGAGATGCCCATCATCCCCACCTTGCCGTCGCACCACGGCTGGTCGGCCAGCCAGGCAATCACGTCTTCGGCGTCCTCATGTTCCTGCGGCCGGTATTCATCCGTCATCACGCCGTCGGAATCGCCGCTGCCGCGCATGTCCACCCGGACGCTCACGTAGCCGTGGCCGGCCATGTAGGGATGGTTCAGCTGGTCGCGGCCGCGGGAGTTGTCCCGCTTGCGGTACGGGATGTATTCCAGGATGGCCGGCACCGGAAGCTGCTCGGCACCCTCCGGCATCCAGATTCGCGCCGCCAGCCGGGCGCCGTCGCGCATGGGAATGAAGACGTTTTCGATGGCACGGACTTTATGCGGAAGGTTCTCGATGGTTTTCATGCAGTGCTCAGTGCTCCTTTCGGCGGCGGTGTGCACCGGAAGTTGTTTGCCCCGGGTGTGTCTGCACCGGAAATTGTCTGCACCGGGTGCAGCGCGTGTGCCGGGCCGCGTGGCTGCGGCCCGGCACAGGCGGCTTGGCACGGGCGGCGGGGCTAGGCAGCGGGCTAGGCCGCGGGGACGGGCTCGAACTTGAACGGCAGCAGGTCGACAGCTGCGTTGTAGCGCTCCACCAGTTGGTCCCGGTCATCGGCGCCCAAATATAGGATGCCGACGACGTAGCGGTAGCTGTCCTGGTTGGGCAGTTCGGACAACCGATCGCCCACCTGCACCTGCAGGGTGAAATTGGCGTGCGGGATCTGCTTGGCCAGCCGGGCTATGTCCAGCTCGCCCGGGACGCTAGTGACGATCGCGTCTTCGTCGTGGAAGACCATGCACTGGGAGGCGACCGCGAATTCACCCTTGCGGTGCGGCATGGACGGTTCGACGCCCTGCGCAATGTCGATGGCCACCTCGTGGTTGGATACCCCGTCCACCTTGGCGAAGAGATCGCTGTGCGACTGGGAAATGCGGGTGTTCACCTCGATCAGCCAGAGCTGGTCCTCGGCTTGGTCCCACATGAATTCGGCGTTGAAGCAGCCGTTGTCGAAACCAACATGCCGCAGATACCGCTCGGCCAGCTCGATCATGCGCTGCTGAACCGTCTCCGGGACGCTGTTCGCCGGGTAGTCCAGCCGTTCGAAGCTCGTGCCGGCGGCGTCCTTGTGCATGTCAAAGACCCCGTGGGCGTTGTACGAGCCGCGGAACATGGTTCCTTCCGGGGCCGCCTGGGTTCCGGAAACAAACTGTTCGGCCAGGCATGTGTTGCCGCCGGCGTTCTGCAATTCGGGCGCCAGGTCCACCATCTTCAGGACCTCGTTGAAGGCATCGCCGACCTGCTCGATCTCCGCCCGGATCTGCCCGATGGCGTCGGCGAAGTCTTCTGCGCTGCGGATCTCGAAGCCGAGGTTGGACGAGTGCGCCTTCACCGGCTTAACCCAGAAGGGGAACGGAATGTCGATCTGCTGCAAGGCGTCGTCGTCGAAAGGATCAAAGGAGGCAAACTGCGGAACCACTTCAGGGATGGATGCCTGCTGCTCCAGCCGGCTCCAATACTTGTGCTCGCACTTGAGCACGCTCTCCAGCGTCGGCGCGGCGATGCCGTATTCCTTGGCGAGGATGGGGCCGATGACGCTGGTGGGGAAGTCCCAGTGGGAGACGATCGCGTCCACACTGCCGTCGAAGTCCCGCAACTGCTGCCGCGCGGCCTCCAGCAAGCCGTGGAAATCGATGTCCTGCGCGCCGACCAATCGGTCGTAGTCCAGCAGGCTGTGGAAAGTGTAGTTTTCGGCTCCGCGGACAGTTTGCAGTTCACCTGCCTGGAAATCTGTCAGTCCCAGAACAAATACGTTCTTCAAATTAATGCCTCCCGTTGTTGGTGGTGACCCTCATCAACCAGTGCAAGGCGCACGGCTATGGAGGATCGGTTGGTCGGGTGGGATATTTCGACCCAACCACGCCCCAGATGGACCGTCAAGGCACCAACCGGGCCGGAGGGGCGGGTGCGGACGAGACAGCCGCCGCCGTCGAGAGGGTCAGGCCGGGCCGCTGTGATGTACGGCATGATGGGGACATGGCGCAGAAACAGGCACCGTCAGAGCAGCCCATGAGCGACTTCGCGAAGGGCTTTGATTATCCGATGTACGTGGTCACCGCGGTGGGCGGCGGCGGCGAGCGTTCCGGCTGCCTGGTCGGCTTCGCCACCCAGTGCAGCCTGAAGCCTGCTCTGTTCCTGGTCTGCATCTCGAAGCAGAACCACACCCATCCCGTGGCGTTGGATGCCGGTGTCCTTGCGGTGCATGTGCTGGCGCGGAGCCAGCGGGCGCTCGCAGAACTCTTCGGTGAAACCACCGGTGACGAGGTGGACAAGTTCACCCGCTGCGACTGGGAGCCAGGCCCGGAGGACGTTCCGCTGTTGGCGGACGCAGCGCGCGTTATGGTCGGGCGTGTCGTGAAAAAGGTCGATATGGGTGATCACACCGGTTTCCTGTTGTCCCCGCTTCAGACGCGCGGGGGCGACATCACCGACCTTCTGTCCTTCAGCGACGTCAAGGATCTCGACGCCGGCCATCCCGCCTGACGCCGCTCACCCCGCCTAACCGCCGCTCATCCCGCCTAAGGGGCAAAGGCGGCTTTGAGGGGGGCGGCGCTTTACCTTGCGGCGGGTTACTGCTGGGCCAGCCGCGCGCGGACCATCTCGCTGACCGCCTTGCCGTCGTAGCGGCCGGCAACCTTCTCGGTGACTGGCTTCATCACCGCTCCCATCTGCCGCATGGACAGTTCCACGCCGTCGGCCTTGAGGCCGGCGATGGTGCTGTCCACGATCTCCGCCACCTCGGATTCGCTCAACGGCTTGGGCAGGTAGGCCTCGATGATTTCCGCTTCCGCACTCTCCGCAGCGGCCCGCTCCGCTTCGCCGGCCTCGGTGTAGATACGCGCCGTATCGCGGCGTTTGGCCGCTTCCTTCTGCAGCAGGGCGGTGGTCTGGGCATCGTCCAGCTCCACCGGGGTCTTGCCCGACTTTTCCTTGGTGGCGATCTCGCCCAGCACGTTGCGGACGGTGGTCAGCGCCGTCTTGTTCCCGGCCTTCATATGGACGACGACGTCGGCCTGCAGTTGCTCTTTTAAACTCACGTCAATTCCTCGCTTCGGTGTGGTGCTGGTCGGTTAGGTAATCAGATGGTGGCATCAGGTGGTGGCGTAGCGGGCGACGAAGTTGCGCAGTATTCGCTGCGGGACCGACACCGTTTTGTTGCGCACCTGCTTCATCACGGTCTCCGCTTCACCCGGCGGAAAGTAGCCGGCGTCCCGGTAGATCCAGATCCGGGTCAGCAGGCCTTCGGTATCCAGTTCTGCGTGGAACTGGGTGGCATAGAGGTTGTCCTGGAGCCGGAACATTTGATACGGGCAATGCTCGGATTCGGCCAGGTGGACGGCGCCCGCGGGCAACATGGAACAGGCTTCCTTGTGGCCCACGAACGCGCTGAATTCCCGCGGCAGACCGGTGAGCAGGGGATCGGCGGCGCCGTCGTCGGTCAGCACAATCTGGGCTGCGCCAATCGGCTCGCCGTATTGCCGGTCCACCACTCCACCGCCGTGCCGGCCCAGCGTGCCCACGCCGTAGCAGGCTCCGAGGAACGGAAAATCGCGGGCGACGACGGTGTCCAGCAGTTGCTCCAGCTCGGCTTCCACCCGCAGCTGGGCGGGCGACTTGGTCGCGTCATCATCGCTGGATGTGAACGGGCTGCCGCCCAGGATGATGCCGCTGTAGTCGTCCAGATCGATGGCCGGCATCGGCCCGGCTTCCAGCCGAATCCGGCGCAGATGGTCCGGCTCCAGACCGGCAAACCGGACGAAGGCCGCGTATTCCTCATCGGCTGCGGTGTCGTCGGCACGCGTGGCCAGCAGCAGGAACGGCTTCATGCGTTGATCGTACAGTCGCCGCGCCGCCCGCCGGTACGTCGGTCGGGCCCGGGACGCCTGTCGTGGGAGCGCTTGGTGCGGGGATTCCTAGGCCGCGGGCCGTAGTTGCCGCCGCCCGCATCCGCCCCGGCCGTTAGGCCGGCTTCCACGGTTTGCCCCAGCTCTTCGGTTTGGCCGAGGGAAAGCGAGGCCACAGCATGCGGAAGCGTGACACTGCCTCCTGGGCAGCGGCTTGTTCGAGGGCATCAAGCCGGCCGTAAAGGAAGGTATCTACCCCGTCGTAGGCGGCCTTGGCCGCCACCCGGCGCAGCAGTTGCCGTGCCACCACGGCATCCTGGTGTTCACCCAACACGCTCTGGACTTCGTGCGCGGCCTCGGCCAAAGCAACGGCGTCGACGGGGGAGAGCACGGCGGCCGCTTCGGCGGCATAGCGCAGCCGCTTGGCCCGTTTCCGAGCCCCATGCAGCGCTTCCTCGGCCTGTTCCGTGCACTCCGGGGCGGCGAGGGCGGAGTTGGCTGCTGCCCGCAAACGCTTGAACTGCCGGCCAATCAGCCGGGGCACCGCCTCCCGGGCGGGTTCTGCGGCCAGTGGTGCCAGCTGCGGGTGGTCCAGCCAGTCCTCGACGTCGGCCACCAGCCGCCGGTAGCGCTCGCCGTCGAGGGCCAGCACCACCTGCCGGTGTCCGGCGTCCAGCCATTCCACCAACTCGGTGCTCAGGCGGCGGACGGCAGGTGCAGTGCCGGGAGCGCCCGGCAGCAGGCCCTGGGCCTCTGTGTGGGGCTGGTCCTCCAAGGCAACAGCCAGCAACCGCCCCAGGCGTTCGGTCTGCACCTCGGCATCCCTGGCGAAAGCCAGCTCGCCGGCGAGCCACTTCAGCTCGGCCTGCAGCCGGTCCGGCGGCGGGTCCAGCAGTTTGCGGTAGGCCTGCAAAACCGAGCGCATCCGGCGGGTCGCGGTGCGCATCTGGTGCACGGCGTCGGGGGCGTTACGCCGGGCGGGTTCGGCCAGTTCGGCAAGTTGACGAAAATGTCCGCGGACCGCATGCAGCAGCATGTCGGCGGCCGGGCCTTTGAGATCAGGCTCGGCGCCCGGCGGCAGAGGCGATGCGCCGCGCTCGTGATCGGCCGGTGCGGACTTGGGACCGGCCGGCGCGGACTTGGGACCGGACGGTGCGGTCTTCGGGCCGCGTTCCTCACCGCAGTTGGTGGACATGCCCGCAGTGTACCGCCGAGGGCAAACGGCCTCCGGTGCAGCGGCACGGCGGGTAGTGGCGGCCGGTAGGCTAGACCCCGTGGACGCAACCCTGATCATTATTTACGTAGTCATCGCCATCGCCGTCATCGGCCTGGTGGCAACGCTGTTGCTGCGCGGGCGCAGGACTCCGCCGGGCACCTACACCACCACCCGGGACGCCAACGACCCGGCCACACCGCCGGCCGGGGGCGGTACCGACACGCTGGAAGCGCCCCGCGGACCGACAGCCACCGCGCCACCGATCGGGGTGCCGACCGAAGAAGAACCGCTGCCGGCCGGCGTCGAGATTCCGGAGGATGCCGCAGCGCTGGAGACCATTCCGGTGGAGACGCCGGCGCCGGTGCAGGGCCGTCTGGCCAGGTTGCGCGCCCGGCTGGTCAAGTCCAACAACGCGCTGGGCAAGGGACTGCTGGCCCTGCTCGCGAGCGACAAAATCGACGACGACGTCTGGGACGAAATCGAAGAGACCCTGCTGCTGGCCGATCTCGGCACGGAGCCGACGCTGGAGTTGGTGGATGCGCTCAAGGAGCGGGTGAAGGTGGAGGGCAGCCGGAATCCGGAGCAGGTCAAGGCCATGCTGCGCGAGGAGCTGGTCAAGCTGGTGGATCCGTCGATGGACCGATCGCTGGCCGTGATGCGCCACGCCGACCGCCCCGCCGTGATGATGGTGGTGGGCGTCAACGGCGTCGGCAAGACCACCACCGTGGGCAAGCTGGCCCGCGTGCTGGTGGCCGAGGACAAGGACGTGATCCTGGGCGCCGCGGACACCTTCCGTGCGGCCGCGGCCGAGCAGTTGGCCACCTGGGGCTCGCGCGTGGGCGTTCCCACGGTGAAGTCCGACGTCGATGGCGCGGACCCAGCCTCCGTCGCCTTTGAAGCGGTCAAGGCCGGCATCGAGCAGGAAGTCGATGTGGTCATGGTGGACACCGCCGGCCGCCTGCAGAACAAGGTCGGTCTGATGGACGAGCTCGGCAAGGTCAAGCGCGTGATCGAAAAGCAGGCGACGGTCGACGAAGTCTTGCTGGTGCTGGACGCTACCACCGGCCAGAACGGGCTGAACCAGGCCAAGGTCTTCGCCGAGGTCGTGAACATCACCGGCATCGTGCTGACCAAGCTCGACGGCACCGCCAAGGGCGGCATCGTCGTCGCCATCCAGCGCAGCCTGGGCGTGCCGGTGAAGCTGGTGGGCCTGGGTGAAGGCGCCGACGACCTGGCCCCGTTCGAAGCCGAAGACTTCGTGGACGCGCTGCTGAACTAATAAGCCGCGTGCCTATCAAGGGGACGGCACGCTTTAAGGCACAGCACGCTGCACGACGGCGATCCCTCCTACCGGACATCCGGCAGGAGGGATTCCTGTTTAAGCCGCGGTCGAGCGCAGATTGAGCCGACGCTTCGGTGACTGCGCGCCGGGTTCGGACGGCAGGACCGGAGCGCGCAGGGCAACCAGCAGACCCCAGAACAACGCGGCGATCGCCAACCACTGTACGTCCACGCTGCCGTCGGTCTCCGGACCGAGCAGCCAACTGATGCCGAGCGAAACATAGCTGAAGCTCAGCGCGGTGCGCAGCAGCTGACGTGCCTCGGGCCAGAGGGCATGCAGCAAACTCGCCGCGGCCAGTGTCAGGCCGAGGGCGCCCTGGACCGGCCAGTGATCAATGCCCATGGTCCAGTGCTCCGGCGCCGATCCGGTGGTGCGGGAAACAGCGAGGGCGTACCAGGCATAGGCCACCCAGAACGGCAACGCCAGCACGGCGAGCACCAGCAACGGCCAGTCCAGTGATGGCCAGGGCTTCTCGAACCGCTTGCCGGCGCGCCGGGCGGACCACCACAGGCCCACGGACATGATGCCGAGCACCGCCGCCATCACCACCGGCCCGAAGCTCAAGCCGAACAAGGCAGCAAAGAGAAGCGCCGCCGTCGTCAGCCAGAGCAGGGCGAGGACCGGCCGGATGTCCTGCGGCCGGAACGCCGCCCAGCCGAATGGCAAGGCCACCGCGAACACTGTGAGGACACCCCAGCTGGTCTCGAGCGCCGCAACCTCGGCGAAGTAGGAATCCTCCACGAACATGGTCGACAAATCGATCAGCCCGAAGCCGGGCAGCACGGCCCAGAACGGCACGGCCAGCACCGCGAAAATACGTCCCCCAACCGTCATGGCTCAGAGAATAGCGGTGGACATGGTCCTTGGCTACGGTGCTGCGCGGGTCAGTCCGCCGCGGGTTCCTTGACCGGCTTCGTCAGCGTTTCGCGGCCGAACACCAGCCAGAGCAGCGCGGCGGCCAGCATGACCGCACCGGTGGCCCCGAAGGCCCAGGCGTAGTTGAGCCGGTCGGCCAGCATGCCGGCAAGGACCGGGCCGACGATGGCACCTGCGTCGGTGCCCATCTGGAAGACGGCCAGCACCTTGCCGCCGCTGCGGTCACTGCCGATGACGTCCCCGACGGCAGCCTGCTGTGCCGGGCCCAGCAGCCCGGACCCGAAGCCGGCAATAACCGAGGCCGCTACGAATACCGGCACGGAATCGGTGAAGCCGATGGCTGCGATGGCAAGTCCGGCGAGGGTGAGCCCGGCGACCACCAGCGGACGGCGGCCGGCGGTGTCCGCCAGTCGGCCGGAAAAGGTCAGCGCCAGCGCGTTGCCGACCGCGAAGACGGCCAACGCCAGGCCGGCGGTCGCCGCGCCCGCACCCAGCACGGCGGCGGCAAAGAGCGGAATCAGCGCCATCCGCACCCCGAAGGTGGCCCAGCCATTGGCGAATGCAGAGACGACGGCGGCGCGATAGCCCGGATCCGACAGCGCCTCGCGTAGATCCATCGCCGCCGGCACCGGTGCGTCGTCGGCGGTCTTGGGCGCCGGTTTCTTCAGCAAGGCGGCGACGACGGCGGCCGCCACGAGCAGGGCCAGGGCATAGACCACGAAGGGCATCCGGAGCCCGAATCCGGCCAGCAGGCCACCGACCACCGGCCCCAGGATGCCGCCCATCAGGAAGGTGCCCGCGTAGAGACTGGAGACCCGGCCGCGGCCGTTCGGCGGGGCCAGCCGCAGGATCAGCGCCATGGCTGACACCGTGAACATGGTGGAGCCCAGGCCGCCCAGACCACGGAAGATCAACAGCTGCCAATAGTCCTGCGCCAACGCACAGGCGCCGGTTGAAGCGGCCACAATCAGCAACCCGGTGAGGTAGACCCGGCGTTCGCCCCAGCGGCCAACCAGCGCGCCACCGGCCGGCGCGAACACCAGCCGGGCGAGGGCAAACACACTCACGATCACGCTGGAGGCCGCCACACCGACGTCGAAACTTGCGGCGAACTGCGGCAGCACCGGCGCCACTAAACCGTAACCGAGCGCGATCACGAAAGCCGCCGCAACCAAGACCTTGATGTCGCGCGGCAGCGGTGTCTGCGCCTCCTTGTCCTGACGTTGCAGGCCGGGCAGGCGAATACGGCGCTCCATGCGGCGGGAAACTGGCATGTCATTAAGCCTAGCCCGGCGTGATCGGAGTCCTTGTGGGGTTGCTGGGACAGCAGGCCGCGCCGCCCGGAGGGGCGGGCACCGCCATCGTGCGCTGCTGGCGCCGCGCCCGGAGGTAACACACTGCCTCGGAGGGCGAGCACCGCCGTCGTGCGCTGCCTGCCCCGTAACACTGCCGAAACATGCCCGACAAGCCGGTTTTACCTGGGCGGGACTCTTGTAACGCGGCCGCAATGAAGCTTCCTGCTCGCCGAAACACGCCGTCGGCAGGCTTGAGGCAGCGGCGGGAAGCTACCTGCCGAAGGACGAGAGGACGTGAAGATGGATCTGTCAGCAGGTCACGTCTGGGTAATGATTTCGGCAGCCTTGGTGCTGCTCATGACGCCGGGATTGGCGTTCTTCTATGGCGGCATGACGCGGGCCAAATCCGCCCTGAACATGATGATGATGAGCTTTTCCGCCATTGCGCTGGTGGCGGTGGTCTGGGTGCTGTGGGGTTACTCCATGAGCAGCGGCGAGGGAGTGGCCCAACTTTTCGGCAATCCGTTCGCGGCCTTCGGCCTCGAGTCGCTGCTCAACAGCGAAGACTTGATTGGTGCAGGCTACGGCGCGACGTTCGCGATCATCACCGTGGCGCTCATCTCCGGGGCCATCGCCGACCGGGCAAAGTTCGGCGCGTGGGTGGTCTTCGTACCGATCTGGGTCACGCTGGTTTACTGCCCGCTGGCCTTCATGGTCTGGGGCGGGGGACTGCTGGGCGCTGACGGGGTTATCGGGGCCTGGGCCGGAGAGGCGATCGACTTCGCCGGCGGCACCGTGGTGCACATCAACGCGGGCGTGGCCGGCCTGATCCTTGCCCTGATCTTGGGCAAGCGCAAGGGCTTCGGCAAGGACCCGGCCCAGCGCCCGCACAATATTCCGCTGGTGATGCTTGGCGCCGCCCTGCTGTGGTTCGGCTGGTTCGGCTTCAACGGCGGTGCGGCTGCAACGACCGAGGAAGCCGGCCTGATCTGGGTCAACACGATGGCCACTCCGGCCGCCGCGATGCTGGGCTGGCTGGTGATCGAGCGTGTTCGCGACGGCCGCCCCACTTCCCTGGGCGCAGCATCCGGCGTAGTTGCAGGTTTGGTGGCCATCACACCTGCCTGCGCCAACGTTTCCCCGCTGGGCGCCATCGGTCTGGGCCTGGTAGCGGGCGTGCTGGCCGCGCTGGCAGTCGGGCTGAAGTACCGGTTCGGCTACGACGACTCGCTGGATGTGGTGGGCGTTCACCTGGTGGCGGGCCTGGTCGGCACACTGGCGCTTGGCTTCATCGCCTTGCCGGTTGAGGGTGTGGGCGGCGGACTCTTCTACGGCGGCGGTGTCGCCCAGCTGTGGGCACAGACCGTGGCGGCGGCGGTATCCGTGGTGTTCTGCGCGGTGCTCACCGTTTTGATCGGTCTGGCGATCCACAAGACCATCGGCTTCCGGGTGACGGAAGAGCAAGAGGTCACCGGCGTGGACCTGACCCAGCACGCGGAATCCGCCTACGAGTTCGGCGGTCTGGGCACCGGCGGCACATTCATCCCGCACCCGGCTACCGACCGCAGCGCCCATAACGCGGGCATCGGATCCGCCATCAAGGAAGAGGTCAACGCATGAAACTGGTCACCGCGATCATCCGGCCGCAAAAGCTCGACGCCATCCGCAACAGTCTGGAAAGCTATGGCGTCCAGGGGCTGACCATCAGCCAGGCAAGCGGATACGGCCGGCAGCGCGGCCACACCGAGGTTTACCGCGGCGCGGAATACACTGTGGACCTGCTGCCCAAGATCCGTATCGAAGTCCTGGTTTCCGACGAACAGGCAGACGACATCGTTGATGTCCTCGTCGCCACGGCCAATACCGGCCATGCCGGCGACGGCAAGGTCTGGCTGGTAGATGTCCAAGAAGCTGTGCGGGTGCGCACCGGCGAACGTGGTGAGGCGGCCCTTTAGACTGCACATTCTCTGGCAGATCCGAGGCCCGGTTGCCTTGGCCGCCCCTCTGGCGGCCAGGCAGCCGGGTCTTGCTGTGTGCAGCCCCCGCTTGTTGAAGTTGTTAGCCAGATCACCTTGCTGGGGTTCCCGGCCAGATCACCTTGCTGGGGTTGCCAGCCAGAACACCTTTGCTGGGGTGCCAGCCAGAACACCTTTGCTGGGGTCGCCGGCCAGAACCCGCGACGACTCGCTGTGGACTCGACCTACACAGGCGGGTCTTGTCCTACACAGGGGGTGATTAGTCCTCCACAGCGTCGGCTTGTCCTCCACAGGTACGTGGCCGCCGGCTTTTATGCACATAGGTCGAACACTCGTTCTACCCCGAGCTTGCACTGCATAGCGTTGAAGTATGGCAGCGGAACCGTTGGACGAGGCACAGGAGCCGGAGGACATCTCCGGCTCCGGTGACGTCTCGTCCCCGGACTCCGCAATAACTCCTTTTCCAGAACCCGGCGCAGGCTCCTCTCGCGAAGCGTCCATCGGCGCTTCCAGCGAAAGCGCCGATGACCGGCTAACCGAATCCGACGCCACTAACGGGTTTACCGCCACCGATGGGCTTGCCGCTCCCGACGGGCTTACCGCCTCTGACGGCACGCCTGACGTGCTTGCCGCTGCCGACGGGCTTACCGCCTCTGACGGCACGCCTGACGTGCTTGCCGCTGCCGACGTCACCACCGGCGCAAAGGAAACGCCTTCAGCACTTGATGCTGGAGCCGATGCTATAGATCAGGAGAATGTTGCTGAAGGTAAGACGCCGGCGGCGCGGGAGTTGTGGGAGGAGGATTGGCGGGAGCTGGAACCGGCGGAACTGGCCGGGCTGCTCGCCGGCACCGACCCCGGCAGCCTGGATGACTGGTCCGTGCTCGAATACCTCAAGGCGGTGCGCAAGCACGAGGCCTGGACCCAGTCCCGCCGCACCCGCGCCATCCACCGGATGGCCGTGCTCCGGCCCGCCACCGGCACCGATGCCGGCGCGCCGGACGGGATCAGCCGGCACGCCGCCCAGGAACTCGCCCCCATCCTCGCCGTGCCCGGCAAACAGGCCGCCGCGGAACTGGCCGACGCGCACCAGATCGGCACCCACCTGCCCGCCACCCTCGCCGCCCTCGACGACGGCGCGATCGACCTGCCCCGCGCCGCCGCGATCGCCCGCAAAGGCGCCGACCTGCCCCCGGATACCCTGGCCGAGTTCGAGAACGCGGTGCTGCCCGGTGCCGGGGCCATCACCCTCGAATCCGTCCACGCCCGCGCCCGCTCCGCCCGCGACCGGCTGCACCCCGAACCCCTCGAGACCCGGCACCGGGCCGCAATGGAACGGCGCACCGTCCAATACCTGCCGCAGGACGACGGCATGGCCGAACTCTACATCCGCACCTCCGCGGACAAAGCCCTGCTCGCTTACAACCTGATGCAGGCCCATGCCAGGAAACTGCAAACCGCCGGGGAGACCCGCACCCTCGGCCAACTCCGCGCCGACGTCTTCACCGACATGCTCCTGCGCTACCCCGACCACGCCTACCAACCCGCCACCGCAGCACCGGCCACAGAACCAGCCGCAACCGGCCCGGCAGCGTCCGGATCGCCCGGCCAGGGCTCCTGCACCTGCGCCGGCGCGAACACCACCGCCTCCGTCGCCGTCACCGCCCCGCTGCCCACCCTGCTCCGGCTGGCCGAAGACCCCGGCGAACTCACCGGCTACGGACCCATCCCGCCGGAGATGACCCGCAACCTCACCGCGCTGGCCAAAACATGGCTGATCGTACTCACCGACGACTACGGCCACGCCATCGCCGCGGCCAAAGACCTGCGCACCCCGCCCGATTGGCTCAAACGCCTCGTCCGGCTCCGCGACCGGCACTGCCGAGAATTCGGCTGCACCGTCCCCGCCGACCAATGCGAGATCGACCACACCATCGCCTGGGAAGACGGCGGCAAAACAGTCCCCGAAAACCTCAACGCCCGCTGCAAACCCGGCCACAAAACCAAACACCACGGCGGCGGCACCCTCACCCAAGACACCGACGGCACCCTGCACTTCACCACCCGCTCCGGACACACCCACACCACCACCCCGGACGAAGGCTGGGCCCTCACCTACCCCACACCAAAAGACGACGCCGAGCCCCCAGCTAGGGCCGAGCCTTCAAGCGGAGAGGGACAGGACGCACCACCAGGCGACGAGACCCCTCCGCCTTTCTAAGAGACGGATTCAAATTTATGCAGGAAAGAGACCGACAGTGAGCAGGAACAACCAGCCAAAGCCGACCGTCGACGATGTGCTCCGCGATTTCTTCGCACAGCAGCGTCAATCCCGTCCAATCCGGGAAGATCGGTCCCTCAGACTTGAGTCGCATCTACGAAGGTGCCTAGACACCTGCGGGCCGGCCTACCTATCCGAGGAGTGGTGGTTGATCCTGCAGGTTGAACAGTGCTTCGAGCCACAGGACGCGTTCGCGAGGCTCCTGCCCGCAGACTTTCTGCTGCCGCCGATGCACGATTTCTTGTCGCCAGAGTGGCTGTTCGATCATGGTACTGACCGGTTGGTTCAGGTGAATCACAGCTACCGCTTGGTCTCCTGGTTATGCAGCAGCGGCCTCGTCAATCTCCGTGAACTGCGGCCCAGCATCGTCCGGTTCCTGGTCAGGCATGAGGAACTAGCCGTCCGCAAGGCACCGGAAGCTCCGCTCCAGCCGGCTGATGCCCTGATCACGCGCGAAGACCTCCCCTAGGCAATAGCTGCGCTTAGAGGCTGCAACCGATCAGAAGGGGCTCGGGCTGAAGCCGAATACCAAAGGTCCGTTCAACTCCATCCCGTACCGCGCGGGCGATCGCCAGCATGTCTTCTGCGCTGGCTTCTCCACGGTTGGTGATTGCCAGCGTGTGTTTGGTCGACAGCGACGCGCGGCCACCGGCTAGTTCGAGCCCCTTGAGATCACCGTTTGCTGTGCCCTCTAGACCGAAGCCTTTGGCGAAGCCGGCATGGTCGATGAGCCAGGCAGCGCTCAGCTTGATCTTGTCGCCGGCCGGCCACCGGGGCGCGTTCGCGGGAAGTTCTTCCGCGGTTGCGGCATCGACGATGGGATTGGTGAAGAAAGATCCGGTGCTGTACGTATCTCGGTCCGCGGGGTCGTGGACCATGCCCTTGGACGCTCGGAGCCGGAGCACTTCACGCCGAACGTCTGAGGCCTTGGCCGTTCCCCCGACCTCGACAAGGAGCACGCGCGCCAACTCGGCGTAACGGATCGGAAGGCTCTGCCGCCCAGTCGTCAGCTGGAACTCTACTGCCAACACCACGAAGCGCGGCGAACCGTTGACGGTGCTCCGTTTCAGGACCGAATCCCGGTAACCAAACTCGAGGTCGCTGTTCTCGAATTCCCGAATCGAACCAGTGTTCCGGTCCCAGGTCCGGACCCGAGAGATGGTCTGCGAGACGTCGGAGCCGTAAGCGCCGACGTTCTGCACGGGTGTGGCACCCGTGAGCCCGGGGATACCGGAGAGCGCTTCCAGCCCGGCCCAACCGTTGTCGACAGTCACAGCGACGAGGTCGTCCCAAGGATGGCCTGCTTGAACCGTGAGGGCCACGACGCCGTTTTGTTCATCGACGGTGTAGCCGCTGCTGGCGACACGCACGACGGTACCGGGGTAGCCGTCGTCGCAAATCACCAGGTTGGACCCGCCCCCGACGATCAGCAGGTCGTCGCCGGAATTGTCGGCAGCCCTGACAGCATCAATAATCGCGGACTCGGAGCCAGCCTCAACGTAGCGCCGGGCCACGCCGCCCACACCGGCCGTTGTCAGCGGCGCAAGAATCGTTCCCGTCACGGCGCCAGCCCCTCCGCTGCCGGGCGCACTGCGGGGTTCACAGCGAGATTCACCAAACCTTGACGACCGCCTGGGCTTTGACCAACACCTTCACACCCGCAGCGGTCACCGTCAGGTCGACTCGCGCAGTCCCGTTGTCTTCGTCGATGGCGCCGATGGCACCGCTGACTTCGATGCTCGCGCCGGGGCCGTCGACATCCTCCACGAGGACTGGCTTGGTGAACCGTGTCTGGTAGTCAACGACGGCGGCCGGGTTGCCGATCCAGTCGGTTACCAACTGCACGGCGGCACCCATCGTGAACATGCCATGAGCGATGACGCCCGGGAGTCCCACCTGCTCGGCGAAGCGTCCGTTCCAGTGGATCGGATTGAAGTCACCCGAGGCTCCGGCGTACCTGACCAAGTCGGCGCGGGAGACCTCAATGGCTCGTGAGCCGATGTCCTGTCCAACGGTCAGTTCGTTCAGTTCGACGCTCACTGGCCTTCCCCTCTCACCAGGATCGACGACGTGGTGGTGGCCGTTTTCTCGCCAGCTACAGTGCTGATCTCGGCGCGGGTGGTAATCATGGCCCCGCCGCCCATGGCACGGACTTGGTCCACGTGGAGCTCAGCCACGAGCTCGTCGCCGGCAACGATGGGCCGGTGGTGCACAAACCGCTGGTCGGCGTGGACGACGCGGGAGAAATCGATGCCGGAGTCCGGGTCCTCGATCAGCTGGGCATCTGCGCGTTGGGCCACGATGATGGCGAAGGTGGGCGGTGCCACCACATCGGCGTAGCCGAGTGCGCGCGCGGCTTCAACGTCGAAGTGCGCGGGGTGCGTAGCTTTCACCGCCGAGGCGAACTCCCTGATTTTCTCGCGGCCCACGGTGTAGGCAGCTCCGGCCGGATACACGCGGCCAGCGAGGTCGGGGTTGACCCCGGCTTGCTCGGACATGGATCTCCTTCAGGTGGAGTGAGCGGGAATGGACTAACGTCGCTTGGCCGGCGGCGTGCTGCGTGGATTCGCGGCCGCTTGGCGCGCCCGGGCGTCGCGGAATCGTACCAGTAGCCCTGCCAGATGGGTCAGCAGTCCGGTGGCAATGACCGCAATAGCGGCCCAGATGAGCCATTGCATGCTGGCCGAGGCGCCTATGACGGACAGCAGGATCCCGACGCCGATCAGCCCCATGGCAGAGATCACCAGCTTGCGGTACAGCGGCGAGCCGAGGTCCCAAGGATTCATACTTCAAGATTACCGGCCGCACCGCTACCAGCCGAACCGCGGGGCAATTTGCTGTGCTTCGGCCGGAGTCGTGATCGTTCGCTAGAACAGCTGTTCCTGCATGGCCGGCAGCTCCGAGACGAAGTCCCCCAGTGCGATGCGGCGGCCCTTCAGTCGCCCGAGGTCCGCCAAAAAGCGCGGTCCGCCCTCTGTCAGCTGCGCCGCCGCGACGCTGCCGAGCATGCCCCGCACGGTGAGCCCGTGGTCTCCTGAATCAAAGCTGCTCGGGTAGCTCCGCCAGATGCCGTCGACCAACACCGGCGCCGCTAGTTCCGGTAGCTGCCACTGTTCGTCGACGACGTCGAAACCCTCCAGTTGAGCGGCAGGCAGCAAATTGCGGACAGTAGCAGCGTGGCTTTCGTTGATGCGCTCCAGGTCATCCGAAGGCAGCGGGGTCAGGAGCCCGGCATACTTGGCAGCGCTGCGCACAGCTTGGGTCAGCTGGGTAGCTCCCGAAACCATGTCCTCCAGCACCCGGACCACCCGCCCGTCATGCGTCTTGGCAACGTAACGGGCGACCACGGCGCCTTGCTCGGCCAGCCGCAATGACTTCCGTAGGTTGGCTGCCGTTCCTACCTTGCTGGCACCGTTGGCGAAGGTCGCCACGTAGAGCCAGTGTGGCTGCGCGAGGTACAGCAGCAGCCCCTCAGGCGCCCGGCCGCTGCGGTGGCTGTCATGCAGGAAGCGCAAGTCGTCATTGAGGAAGCAGTTCACGCATTGGTAGCCGCGCTCCGCCGGCGCCTGCAAACGGCACGGAACATGCGTCCGCTTCTCTGCGGAATACACGCGGTGGCTGCCCAGGCAGAACACCTGGGCATCCAGCACGCGAAAGCCCAGCCGGGTCCCGGCTCTGACCGGGACGTCCTCCGGCGCGCCATCCGGGGAGACCAGGCGCAGCTGAGGCCCCGCAGCGGTCCAGACGATGCCGTGGGCAAGATAGAGGGCGGGCATGGCGTCCACTCTAGTCAAGGCAGAGGCGCCGACCGGCAGACTCCCGAAACAAGCTGAAGGGCCCGTCCGCAACCGTAGTTCCGACCGGACCCTTCAAGGATCTGTAGCGGTGCCCGGACTCGATCCGGGGACCTCACGATTATGAGTCGTGCGCTCTAACCAGCTGAGCTACACCGCCACGAATGGGAACGCCCGCGCTGCGTCTCGCGACACAGACGCGGGCTTTGCCATTCAGAGCCCCCCACCGGAATCGATCCGGTGACCTCGTTCTTACCAAGAACGCGCTCTACCACTGAGCTAGGGGGGCAACGGAGAAATACATTACCAGCAATTTGCCCCGGGATGAAATCGTATTGAGCGCCCGTGGTGAATGCCACACTGCGGGCCTCGAACGGCCGCGGAATCGACCCTTCAGATGCACAGAATCGCCTCTAAAGTGCAGTGAAGATCACACGGAGTGCGGCGCAGAACGGCCACTGGTGGGTAGTCTGGGGGCACCGCTCGAAAGGAACTCATGCAGGTTTCCCAGTCATCCGCGCCCCGGGATGGAATTGTTTCCCGGCTGCGTCAGGCGGGCTGCGTATTTGCTGAGGAAGAGGCGGACCTGCTGCTGGCTGAAGGCGGGCCGCCGGGAGTACTGGCTGCCAAAGTGGAACAGCGGGCTGCCGGTATGCCGCTGGAGCAGGTCCTCGGTTTTGCTGAGTTCTGCGGCTTGCGTATTGCTGTGGCTCCCGGAGTCTTTGTGCCTCGACGGAGGACGGAGTTCTTGGTCCAGAGGGCGGTTGCCCTGGCTCCGGCCAACACCGAAGTCGTCATCGATCTGTGCTGCGGCTCTGGGGCGGTGGCGGCGGCGCTGGGAGTGCAACTGGCACCCCCCGAGCTGCACGCCGCTGATGTCGACCCGGCGGCGGTTGCCTGCGCGCGTAAGAACCTGCCGGTCGGACAGGTTCACGAGGGCGACCTTTTCAATGCATTGCCGGTGAGGCTGCGGGGCCGTGTTGACGTCCTGGCTGCCAACGTGCCGTATGTGCCCACACAGGAGATCGCCCTGCTGCCATCCGAGGCCCGTCTGCACGAAGCGGAGTGGGCGCTCGACGGCGGTGCTGACGGTTTGGCGGTCATGCGCCGGGTTGCGGCGGGCGCACCAGAGTGGTTGGCACCGGGCGGAACTGTTCTGGTGGAAACGAGCGAACGCCAGGCAGAGACGGCTTCTGGCATCTTTGCAAGCTGCGGGCTTGAAGCCGAAGTGGCTTATTCCGCCGAGCATGGGTCCGCGGTGGTCTCCGGTACCAAGAAGCGCTGACCCCGAAAGGCGGTTAAACTCCGCCGGGGCACCTGTCCATGACAGATGCCCCGGAGGGTTGCGAGCGGATCCGGCGGTGATCAGCCGCGGGTGTGGCGGGGCTTGCGCGGGCCGCCGAAGCTGCGGTCGCGGTCGCCGCCGAAGCTGCGTTCGCCCCCGAAGCCACCACGGTCGGCACGGTCGCCGCTGAAGCTGCGTTCGCCGTCGTTCTTCTTGTACGGACGATCCCCGTCAAACTTCTTCTTGTAGGGGCGGTCGTTGTCGAATTTCTTGGTGAACGGCCGGTCTGCCCGGTCGCTGCGGAATCCACCGCGGTGACCGCCGCCGACGTCGTCGCGGTCCCGGCGCGGCTTGCGGCCGGCGTCGAGCTCCAGGTGAATCAGTTCGCCGCCGATGCGGGTCTTGGACAGTGCGCGCAGTTGGTCCTTGCTCAGGTCCGCGGGCAGCTCGACCAGCGAGTGGTCGGAGCGGATGTCGATGCCGCCGATCTGGGCGGCGGACAGGCCGCCCTCGTTGGCGATAGCGCCGACGATGGAGCCGGGCATCACGCGGTTGCGGCGTCCGACGGCGATCCGGTAAGTGGCGTTGCCCTCGGTCAGCGTGCGGGACGGGCCGCGGGAATTCATGGAGTCACGTCCGCCGCCGGCGCGCTCGCGCTGGCCCTTCGGTGCTTCCGGCAGGTCCTGGACCATCAGCGGGCGTCCGCCCTGGGCCATGACGGCCAAGGCAGCGGCAATTTCGGCTGCCGGAACGTCATGCTCGGTCTCGTAGTTGGCGATTAGGTCACGGAAAATCGAAACGTCTTCGGAAGCCAGGGTCTCGGTGATCTTTTCCGCGAACTTGCGCATCCGGAGGTTGTTGATGGTCTCGGCGGAGGGCAGGTGCATCTGCTCGACCGGCTGGCGGGTGGCCTTCTCAATGGCGCGCAGCAGGTACTTCTCGCGCGGGGTCATGAACAGGATGGCGTCGCCCGAGCGTCCGGCACGGCCGGTGCGGCCGATGCGGTGCACGTAGGACTCGGTGTCATGTGGGATGTCGTAGTTGACCACCAGGGTGATGCGTTCGACGTCCAGACCGCGGGCGGCAACGTCGGTGGCCACCAGGATGTCGATCTTGCCGTCGCGAAGGGCCTCGACGGTGCGCTCACGCTGCTGCTGCGGGATGTCGCCGTTGATGGCGGCGGAGCGGTAGCCGCGGGCCTTAAGCTTGTCGGCCAGGTCCTCGGTGGCCATCTTGGTGCGCACGAAGGCAATCACGCCGTCGAAATCTTCGGCTTCCAGGATCCGGGTCATGGCGTCGAGCTTGTGCGGGCCCATGACCTGCAGGTAGCGCTGACGGGTGTTGGTGCCGGTGGTGGTCTTGGCCTTGACCGTGATTTCGGCCGGGTCCTTCAGGTACTTCTTGGCGATCCGGCGGATGGCGGTCGGCATGGTCGCCGAGAACAGGGCCACCTGCTTGTCTTCCGGGGTCTTCGAGAGGATCTGGTCCACCTCTTCGGCGAAGCCCATGCGCAGCATTTCGTCGGCCTCGTCCAGCACCATGTACTGGAGTTCGGACAGGTCCAGCGAACCCTTTTCAATGTGGTCGATCACGCGGCCGGGGGTGCCGACAACAACCTGTGCGCCACGGCGCAGGCCGGCCAGCTGCGGGCCGTAGGCGGAGCCGCCGTAGACCGGCAGCACGGTGAAATCGTCCATGTGCGCGGCGTAGGAGGAGAACGCTTCCGCCACCTGCAGGGCCAGCTCGCGGGTGGGTGCCAGCACCAGGATCTGGGTGTTCTTGGTCGGCGGCAGTTCGGCCATCCGGGACAGCGCCGGAATGGCGAAGGCAGCGGTCTTACCGGTGCCGGTCTGGGCCAGGCCCACGACGTCGCGGCCCTCGAGCAGCACGGGGATGGTGGCGGCCTGGATCGGCGAGGGCTTTTCGTAGCCGACGTCGTTCAGAGCGGCCAGGACGCGGCCGTCGAGGCCGAAGTCGGTGAAAAGTACGGTGTTCTCTTCTTCAACGGCCGGAGCGGCGTCGGTGTTTTCGGGCAGGATATTAACAGTGTTTTCGGACACGGGGCAGTTCCTCGTATTCAGCTGGGGACCGGTGGCCGCGGCACATCGATGTCCGCGATCCTCTGACTCAAAGCCCGGCGCTATTCCAATCCCGTGGCAGGGCTTTCCGCCGCTTCGCTGGCTGCCCGCACTCTGCGGGGAAACCTAGCGGCGTTTTCTTTAGCCGGCGCTCCCAAACATGAAACTGCCCGCCGTTTAGAGGCGGACCCACACACCAATCAGACGCTTCGACAAGACCGTGAGTGGCATTATCGCGCAGAACTAAGGGAATACCGACAGTGGGGGATGCATCCAGTGTACGTCATACCGGGAGCTCATTTCTTCGGGAAGGTACGACGACGGCCGGTGACGTTCGGCACAGCAGGTCACCTCGGCGCGCTGGTTGCGTGATCAGCCACCGCTGCGGGCTGCAGCGCCAGCGTTTGTTCCGCCCATTCGATCCACGTCTGCTCAAACATGATGCCGGCCTGCAGCACGGCACGCTGCAGCCGGTTGGCGTCGTTCCATGTCCCCCGTTCGTCCAGCTGGAGGTAGGTTGCCAGTTGGCTGCGGTGCAGGCCGAGATGCCGCTCGAGTTCAGCGGTGATGGGGACGTCGCCCAGCACCGAGGACGCGCGTAGCCGGATCATCAATTCCTCACGCACGGGCCGAGGCTCCTGCTGTTCCAGCGTCCAACGGCTCAGTTCTTTCCGGCCGGCGGCGAGCACCGTGTAGTCCTTCGCGCGGCCCCGGCTGGAGTCGCGGCCGGTGGACCGGACCAGCCCGTTCAGTTCCAGTTTGGCCAATTCGCGGTAAATCTGTTGGTGCGTGGCCGGCCAGAAGAAGCCGAAAGACTTGTCGAACCGGCGGGCCAGTTCTGCGCCGGATCCGGGTTTCTCCAGCAGCGCGGTGAGGATGGCGTGCGGCAGGGACATGGTTGGGTACCTTCCGCTAGAGCGCCGCGGCGAGCCGGGTTGCTTGATTGATGGCGCGTTTGGCGTCGAGTTCGGCGGCGACGTCTGCGCCGCCCACCAGATGGACCGGCAGGCGCAGGCGCTCCAGCGCTTGCAGCAGCTCCCGCTGTGGTTCCTGCCCGGTGCAGAGCACCACGTTGTCGACGGCGAGTACCGAGTCGGTGCCGTCGACGGTCAGGTGCAGTCCGTCGTCGTCGATTTTGCGGTAGGTGGCGGCAGGGATCATCTGCACGCCACGGCTCTTCAACTCCGCGCGGTGGATCCATCCGGTGGTCTTGCCCAGCCCGGCGCCGATCTTGGCGTCCTTGCGCTGCAGCAGGATGACCGTCCGGGCCGGCCGGCCGGGCCGCGGTTCGGTGAGGCCGCCGCGGACGGCCGGGTCGTCGTCGATCCCCCAGTGCTCGCGGAACCGCTCTGGGTCCAAGGTGGCGCTGGGGCCGGCCTGGGTGATGTACTCGCTGACGTCGAATCCGATGCCGCCGGCACCCAGCACTGCCACCGTGTCACCGAGTTCCCGGTGGTCGCGCAGTACGTCAAGGTAGCCGACTACGCTCGGGTGGTCCACGCCGTCCAGATCCGGTATGCGCGGCACCACGCCGGTAGCCAACACGACCTCGTCGAATCCGCCGTCGGCCAGCTCGGCCGCCGTCGCCCGGGTCTTGAGCCGCACGTCGACGCCGAGCAGCTCCAGCTGGCGGCCGAAGTAGCGGATGGTTTCGTGGAACTCCTCCTTGCCGGGGATCTGCTTGGCCAGGTTGAACTGGCCGCCAATCTCTTCCGCGGCTTCAAACAGCGTGACCCTGTGGCCGCGCGAGGCGGCGGTGACGGCGCAGGCCAGACCGGCCGGTCCGGCGCCGACAACGGCCAGCGACTTTGGCTCAGCTGCCGGTGCGATCACCAGTTCGGTTTCGTGGCAGGCGCGCGGATTGACCAGGCAGGAGGTGATCTTGCCGGCGAAAATGTGGTCCAGGCACGCCTGGTTGCAGGCGATGCAGGTATTGATTTCGTCCGCCTGGCCGCGCGAGGCCTTCAGCACAAACGCCGGATCGGCAAGCAAGGGCCGCGCCATCGAGACCATGTCCGCGCATCCATCGGCCAGGAGTTGTTCGGCGGTGTCCGGGTTGTTGATCCGGTTGGTTGCCACCAGGGGAATTCCGACTGCACCCATCAGCCGGCGGGTGACCCAGGCGAAGCCCGCCCGGGGCACCGAGGTGGCGATCGTCGGTACCCGGGATTCGTGCCAGCCGATGCCGGTATTGATGATGGTGGCCCCGGCCGCTTCGACGCCGCAGGCCAGTTCGACCACTTCCTCGAAACTGGAGCCGCCTTCCACCAGGTCCAGCATGGACAATCGGTAGATGATGATGAAGTCCTCCCCCACGCGCTGGCGGGTGCGGCGGACGATTTCCAACGGGAAGCGGATCCGGTTAGCGTAGCTGCCGCCCCAGCCATCGGTGCGCTGGTTGGTCCGGGCCACGATGAACTCGTTGATCAGGTAGCCCTCCGAGCCCATGATCTCCACGCCGTCGTACCCTGCCTCGCGGGCCAGCGCCGCAGCGGCGGCGAAGTCCTCGATGGTCTGCTCAATGTCCTGCTCGCTCAGTTCGCGGGGACGGAACGGGCTGATGGGAGCCTGCAGAGGGCTGGGTGCCACCGGCTCCGGATGCGCGGCGTACCGGCCCGCATGCAACAGCTGTAGCGCGATACGCCCGCCCTCGGCGTGGACCGCATCGGTGATGACGCGGTGGCGAGCGGCCTCCTCCGCCGTCGTCATCATCGCCCCGCCGGGCTGCAACCTGCCATCGGCATTGGGGGCGATGCCGCCGGTGACGATCAGTCCGACGCCGCCGCGGGCGCGTTCGGCATAGAAGGCGGCCATCCGCTCGAACCCGCCGGGCAGTTCCTCAAGCCCTACGTGCATGGACCCCATCAGCACCCGGTTGGGCAGGACGGCAAAGCCGAGGTCCAACGGTTCAAACAGGTTCGGGTACGCCACGGCCACTCTGCACTCCTTTGCACAACAAGTTGCATAAAGACTACGGCGCATCGGTCCAGGGGACAACCATGTGGACTCGGTGGTCGACCAAGCCAGCGCTTGTGGACTCGGTGGTCGACCAAGCGAGCGCCAGCGAGCGCGTGGAGACCCGCGTGGACCGCGGTTGGCAGCTATGTTGCCGTTAGGCGTGCACCCGGGCCCGGCCCAGGGCCCTGCGGACTGCCTTGCCGACATTGCCGTGCAGCGCAATTTCGCCGCTGGCCTCTGATGCTTGGAGGGCCTGCGCCTGCTCCGGGGTGAGCCCCAGCGATGACTCCGCCACGCTGACACCGTGGCCCGGCCGGAAGACGACGTCGATCCTGTCGCCGGCGGCAAGGGAGCCGGCAGTGATGACCTTGAGGTAGGCGCCGGGCAGCCCTTGCTGCAGGAAGCGCTTGACCCACCGGGGCTCATCCATGTGCCGGGCGAAGGTGGCGCACGGAATCCGCGGCATGGTTACTTCGACGACGACCTCCGGGCCCACCTGCCACCGCTCCCCCACCAACGCGCCGCTGACCTGCACGCCGGTGGTCCGCAGGTTCTCGCCGAACAAACCCGGCGGAATGTCACGCCCGAGCTCTTCCGACCACGTCTCGGCATCTTCCTGGGCATAGGCGTAGAGGGCCTTGAACTCACCGCCGTGGTTCTTGCGGTCTGCTTGCACATCAGCGCGCAGCCCCAGGGCGTGGAGGGGGATCCTGCCGTCGACCGGTCGCTTGTCGATCCCGGTGATTCCCACCTTGCTGGCATCGGGCTTCAGCGCGTGGAGCCGGCAGAGGGCCAGCAGAAATCCAGACGTCATGTCGCCATCGTATGTTTGCCGGGCGCCTGCCTAGGCGTGGCCTTCGTAGCTGATGTCCTGGTCCTCGGACCCGCCCGCGCTGGGCAGCGGCTGCCCGCGGTACTTGCCAAAGGCCCAGAGGTTGCCGTCCGGATCGTTGATGGCGAAGCCGCGGTCCCCATAGTCGGTGTCCTGCAGGTCGCGGATGATGGAGGCATCCGCGGCCTGCAACCGGGCGTAGAGGTCATCCGGATCGTGGGTGTACACATTCAGCTGGGCCGAGCCCGGCTCACGCGCCCAGAGTGTGCCTTCTGCGTGGCTGGAGACCATCACCATGCCGCCTTCCGGCCACAGCAGCTCGGCGTGGAGCACTACACCGTGCTCTTCGAACCGGGCGTGTTCGATGAACCCAACGGTGCCGGTGAGGTACTCGATCAGTTCCGCCGCTTTCCGCGACTGCAGACCGGGGACAACGCTGGCCGGTGGGTACTGCTTGTTCGGATCCATGGGCACAGTATTCCCTTCCGCGCCCGAGACACGCCAGAGGCCTACGGTCCGTCCTCCGGTACCGTAGGCCTCTGCGCTGCTGAGCTGGTGAAGTCAGCTGTGTCTAGAGCTGGGCGAAAGCCTGTTCCAGGTCGGCAATGAGGTCCTCGATGTCCTCGATGCCCACGGACAGCCGGATCAGGTTCTCCGGCACGGCCAGTTCGGTGCCCTTCACCGAGGCATGGGTCATCTCCGACGGGTAGTTGACCAGCGACTCGATGCCGCCCAGTGATTCGGCCAGCGTGAACACCGTGGTGGACTCGGCGACCTTGCGTGCCGCCGCCTCGCCACCGGTGAAGGAGACCGAGACCATGCCGCCGAAGCCGCGCATCTGCTTCTTGGCCAGCTCGTGGTCTGGATGGTCGGGCAGGCCCGGGTAGAAAACGGCCTCGACTTCGGACCGGCCCTGCAGCCATTCGGCCACGGCCTGCGCATTGGCAGAGTGCCGGTCCATCCTCACGCCCAGGGTCTTGAGGCCGCGGGTGGTCAAGAAGGCGTCCAGCGGGGCGGACACGGCGCCCACGGCGAACTGCACGAAGCCGATCTTCTCGGCGAGCGCGTCGTCGTTGAGCACCACGGCGCCGCCGATTACGTCCGAGTGTCCGCCGATGTACTTGGTGGTCGAGTGCACCACGACGTCGGCGCCGAAGGCCAAGGGGTTCTGCAGGTACGGCGAGGCGAAGGTGTTGTCCACCACCAGCAGCGCACCGGCGCCGTGGGCCAGTTCGGCCAGCGCTGCGATGTCGGTGACCTTCATCATCGGGTTGGACGGCGTCTCCACCCAGAGGAACCGGGCCTTGTGCTCGTTGACCGCTGCGGCTACCGCCGACGTGTCGGACATGTCCACCACGGTGTGGCCGATGCCCCAGGCGCCCAGCACCCGGTTAATCAGCCGGTAGGTTCCGCCGTAGGCATCGTTGCCCAGCACAATGTGGTCGCCCGGGGCGAGCAGGGCGCGGATCAGCGCGTCTTCGGCGGCCAGGCCGGAAGCGAAGGAGAACGCGTGCTTGCCGCCCTCCACCGCCGCCAACTGCACCTGCAGCGAGTCGCGGGTGGGGTTGGTGCCGCGGCCGTATTCATAGCCGTTGCGCAGCCCGCCGATGCCGTCCTGGGCGAAGGTCGAAGACTGGTAGATTGCCGGCACCACCGCGCCGGTGGCTTCGTCCGGCACCTGGCCGGCGTGCACGGCCCGGGTGTTGAAGCCCTGGTTGTTCTCTGCGCTCATTCTTCTCTCCTTCAGCTCGTGAGGTAGGTCAGCAGGTCGTGCCGGGTCAGCACGCCCACCGGCGCCCCGGCCAGCGTGACCAGCACGCTGTCGGCCGACTGCAGCTTTTCCCGCGCGGCGGACACCGGCTCCAGCGATCCGACCAGCGGCATTCCTGCTCCCAGATGGTCGCCGACCTTGTCGGTCAGCTTCGCTTCGTTCTTGAACAGCTTGGCAGTCAGCTCCCGTTCGTTCACGGCTCCGACCACCTCGCCCATGACTACCGGCGGTTCCTGCGACAGGACCGGCAACACGGAGACACCGTATTCGTTCATGATCTCGATGACGTCGCGCACCGTTTCATAGGGGTGGGTGTGCACCAGATCCGGCAGCCGGCCGCTCTTGCGCTGCAGCACCTCGCCCACCGTGGCTTCTTCTCCGCCGGCGATGAAGCCGTAAGACTTCATCCATTCGTCGTTGAAGATCTTGCCCAGGTAGCCGCGACCGGAATCCGGCAGGATCACCACCACAATGTCGTCCGGGCCCAGGTCCTTGGCCACATTCAGCGCTGCCACCACGGCCATGCCGGAGGATCCGCCGACCAGCAGTCCCTCTTCCTGCGCCAGCCGGCGGGTCATCGCGAACGCTTCCGCGTCATTGACGGCCAGGACGTCGTCCGGCACGGACTTGTCGTAGTTGTCCGGCCACATGTCCTCGCCCACGCCTTCGACGAAGTACGGCCGTCCGGTGCCGCCGGAGTAGACCGAGCCCTCCGGGTCGGCGCCGATGATTTTCACCGGGCCGCCGGGGCGGTCGGCGGAAATTTCCTTCAGGTAGCGCCCGGTTCCGGTGATCGTTCCGCCGGTGCCGGCGCCGATCACCACGTGGGTGACCTGGCCGTCCGTATCGCGCCAGATCTCCGGGCCGGTTGTCTCATAGTGGCTGGCCGGAGCTGCCGGGTTGTTGAACTGGTCCGGCTTGTAGCCGCCGTCCACCTCGGTCACCAGCCGGTCGGAGACCCCGTAGTAGGATTCCGGGCTGTCCGGAGCCACGGACGTGGGCGTAACCACCACGTCGGCGCCGTAGGCCTTGAGCACGTCGCGCTTTTCCAGGCCCACCTTGTCGGGGGTTACGAAGATGGACTTGTAGCCCTTCTGCTGGGCCACCAGCGCCAGCCCCACACCGGTGTTGCCGCTGGTGGGTTCGATTACCGTGCCGCCGGGCTTCAGCCGCCCGTCCTTCTCGGCTTCCTCGATCATCTTCACCGCAATGCGGTCCTTGATCGATCCGCCCGGGTTGAAATACTCCACCTTCGCCAGGACGGTGGCAGCAATACCTTCGGTCACTTTGTTCAGCTTGACCAACGGTGTGTTGCCGATCAGGTCCAGAACAGAATTGGCATATTTCATGAACCCAAATCTACCTGCCAGCCCATAACGGGGCACATCCGGCGTAAGACGGGTTCACGCCGGCGCCGGTGGGGGCGCCCGGAGTGCGGGCCGGGCAGCAACTGTCGGCGCCGCGTGCGACGATTAATCCATGCTTTCCACTGCCTCCGTGTCCGGCACCACCGGACTCACCAGGGCGGTTGAGTTCCCGGAGCCTTACGACCTGCACGGGACGTTGTCCATCCTGTCCCGGGGCAAGCAGGATCCCACCGCCCGGATTGACGACGCCGGTGCCTGGCTGACGCTGAATACCTCCTCCGGTGCGGCCACCCTGCGCATCACCCGCGGCCCGCACCGGGACAACGAAGGTCGTTGGGAACACACACTCCAAGAAGACGGCGCCCACGGCCCGGTCGAGGCAGGAAGCCGGGGCACCGCCGTCGTGATGGGACAGGCGTGGGGGCCAGGCGCGGAAGAAGCACTGGCCGGGCTGCCGGCCCTGCTGGGGGTCAACGATGACTGGTCCGGCTTCGACGCACCGGAATTCCACGCGGGCCTGCCGCGGCTGGTGAGCGTGCCGCGGCGGCGGCATCCGGGGCTGCGTCTGCCGGCCAGCGGGCGGATGATCGACGAACTGGTGCCGGTGATCCTGGAGCAGAAGATCACTACGATCGAGGCGCGCTACTCCTACAAATACCTGGTCCGGCGACACGGGTCCCCTGCGCCCGGACCTGCTCCGGACGGGCTCATGGTCCCGCCAACCGCCCAGGGGTGGCGGCGCATTCCGTCGTGGGACTGGCACCGCGCCGGGGTGGACTCGAAGCGCTCGGCCACGATCATGCGTGCCTGTTCCTCCGCCGGCGCCCTGGAGCGGCTGGCGTCGCTGCCTGCAGGAGCGGAACTGGCCAGCAAGCTGTGCACCATACCGGGGATTGGACCGTGGACCGCGGCCGAGACGGCGCAGCGCACCCACGGGGACCCTGATTCGGTGTCAGTGGGCGACTTCCATCTGGCGGCGTTTGTGGGCTACGCCCTCACCGGGCGCAAGACGGACGACGCCGGAATGCTTGAGCTCCTTGAACCGTGGCGGGGACACCGGCAACGGGTGGTGCGAATGCTGGTGCTCAGCGGTTTCCGCAAACCGGCCTTCGGCCCCCGGCTGGCGCCGCAGGACCACCGCTGGCATTGAACGCGGCGGCGCGGGGGCAGGCGTCAAGGCACCCAGTTAACGCACCGAGGGAGCAGGGTAATCGCCCTGCTCCCTCGGGAGGTTCTTGATCGCGGGAGGCTACTCGGCTGCCTGGCCGTCCTGCCCCGCCTGCTGCTGGGCAGCGACCTGGGCGTGGACTTCCTGCATGTCCAGGCCCTTGACCGCGTCCACCAGCTGAGTGAACTGGGTGGAGTTTAGGGCGCCGGGCTGAGAGAAAACCAGCACCTTTTCACGGAAGGCCATCAGGGTCGGGATCGAGGTGATTCCGGCGGCCGCGGCAAGATTCTGTTCCGCCTCGGTGTCCACCTTGGCGAAGACGATGTCGCTGTGTTGCTCGGAAGCCGCGTCGTAGACGGGGGCAAACTGCTTGCAGGGGCCGCACCAGTCGGCCCAGAAGTCAACGAACACGATGTCGTTCTCTTCGATGGTCTGCGGGAACTGGGCCTCGGTGATATCGATGGTTGCCATAGGTCTACGCTACGCGCCGGGCTGCAGCCTGTCGCCCCGTGTTCGCTCAGCGCATGAGCTGCCGAGGGTTTATCCACAACCCGCCGTGCAGCCTATCCGTGGCGGTTCGGCCGTTATCCACAACCTGCCGTGCAGCCTACCGGCGGCGGTGCCGGGCTCCCTAAGGTCGATTCCACCGGACACCGCCATCGGAGGGGAACGACATGAACCGCTACACCGTCCTGATTGTCACCGACGGCCTGGAACTCGACGCCGCCATCGCGAAGAGCATCGGCTTGATGGACCAGCTGAGCGAGAAGCTCCCGTTCGCCCATGATCCGTCGAAGACCGAACTGTACGCCGTGGGCGACGGCGCCTCGCTGAAGGACAGGATCGGGCTGCCGCACGGCAAACCCGGCGCCGGGCCGGCAGCCACCTACGTGGGCGACCTGCACTACATCTGGAGCGATGGAAAGTGGTACACGCCTGCCGACTGTCCGCCTGCTGCAGCCGACCATAACGACGCATCAGGGTGGCAATGGCTGTACTACAACGTCATGCACAATTCCGGGTCAACCACGTACTGCTTCCTCTGGGACATCTATCCGCTGCCGCTAAGCGAAGCGGCGTGAGGCGTGTTGGCGCGCAGGGGCAGGGATGCTGCTCAGGAACTGGCCGGGCCGCTGCGGCGGAGCGACCCTGGCTGGGCCGCTCCCCTGCTCAGTAGAATGGCTGGTGGCGGCGGCGCACGTAGAGCCCGCGGGCGATCTTCTCCCCGGCAGCCGACCACAGCTTGTACTTGAGCGGGGAGATCACTTGGTCATAGCAGCCAACGAAGTCGGTGATGGTCTTGGTGAAGCTGGTTTTGAACAGGCCCAGCCCGTAGTACTCATGCTCGGGGTTCTTAAGCTCGGATGCCGGCGGAGTTCCGCACAGGTCGTAGCTGGTGATGCCCAGTTCCTTGAGTTGGTTCATCGCCGTCCACTGGATGAGATGTGAATCGCCGTACTGCTTGCGCCGCGGCAGCGATCCGCCGTCCTTGTAGGTGCCCTTGCGTCCGTAATTGACCACAAATGCTCCCACGGACGGCTTGCCGTCTTCGTACGTGAACAGCAGCCTGCCTTGTCCGGCGGCAATGAAGTTGCCCCAGAAAGCCTTGAAGTATTCGAAGGAGCGGACCTGCACGTTTTTCTGGCCCTGCTGCACCTGCCCCATCAGGTTGAACATGGCCCGGAAGTTCTCCTCCGTCGGCTCGGCCGTGACTACTTCGGCGCCTTCGCGGATCGCCCGGCGCACGGCGTTGCGGCCGCGGGATGAGAAGCTCTTGAGGACCACTTCCGGCTCCGGAGCAATATCCACGATGGCGGTGTGATCGTTCGGCTGCAGGTCCGGCATCTTGACCAGCCCTTCGCGTGCCAGCAGAGCGCGCGTTTCATCAGTGGCCTCCACATCCGGCTCGATCCGGATCGCGAAGACACCCCGCGCCTGCTCACGGCAGAAACGGCGGTTTGCTTCGAAAATGCCGGGCAGGTCGTCGGGAGAGGCGACATCCGGTCCCTTGATCATGTACCAGTACTTGCCCAGCAGCGGAACCTGCTTTTCCAGCACCAGGTTGTAGCTGGTGTAGCCGTCGGTTTCATACGCGAGGTACAGCGGCTTCCACCCGTGTTCCGCTTTCACCGCGGCGTAGGCCTTGGCCTGCAGCATGTTGCCGCCATTGGGGTTCGCCGTGACATGGCTGTCCCATGCCTCGATTTCCTCCGGCGTCGCGAAGCGGGCGGTGAATTGTCGCAAGAGAACTCCTCGTCATGGCGGCCAGTCGCCGCCGGTCACATCCGCGGTCAAGTCTATCGACGCCGGTCCCGGCCCGCTGTCGCGGTGAACCAGCGGCGGCCGGTAAAACCGGCTTGTACGGAAAAACCCCGTCCAACCAGTAAGTCACTTGGTCAGACGGGGTTTCCCGTTCGGTGGCAGATGAGGGATTCGAACCCCCGTAGGCAATGCCAGCTGATTTACAGTCAGCCCCCTTTGGCCGCTCGGGTAATCTGCCGAACGCCTTCTTCATCAGAAGACCGCTTCCCCGTGAGGAAGCAAGACAACTTTACACAAAGATCGGCCCAAGAATCGAATCGGGGTTCTTAGCAGCTATAAACCCCGGAGAATCCGCTCGTGCATCTGGCTCACAAAGCGGTCGGCTTGGGCCGCAGTGACCAAATGCATCTGCACCGCCTGGTCCATTTCCCGACGGATGCCATCCAAGCGCGACACGGAGTCAGCTTCGAGGAGTGTGCCAGCTTCAGCGGACGCACCGGCGCCGCTGATACGGTCGCCGGCCGCGCTGATGCGGTCGCCGGCCGCGCTGATACGGTCGCCGTCCGGGCTGTTGGCGTCGCCGCCTGCGAAGCCTGTAAGTTCTTGCCCTTGTTGCCGCTCGAGCTCCTTCATTTCCCGCGGAAGCAAGGGAACAGTGCCGACGGCCCTCGCAGTGGGCTGCACCGCTGACGGGGAGGCAGTGGCGGCCGAGGCCGGCGCGGAACCCATCACAACCACCGTGGCGACGGCGGTGGCCGTCAGGAACGAACCCGCGGCTTCTCTGATCGATGTGACGATGTACCGCGGGCGGGCTCCCATATGTGCTTCTCCTGGAGATCGGTGATTGATACAACACAGTGATTCTGGCGGATCCGGATGAAGGAACGATGGACGAAAGCTGCGTGAAAGCTGGGAAATCTGCGAAACCTGCGCCGCCGCTACGCGATTCAGTAGGCTGGTGCCAAGCACAAACGCCCCGACCCAGGAGGAACCATGGCCAGCGATTCTTCGTTCGACATCGTCAGCAAGGTGGACAAGCAGGAAGTTGCCAACGCTTTGAACCAGGCGCAGAAGGAAATTGCGCAGCGCTATGACTTCAAGGGAGTCGGTGCCGAAGTTGACTTCAGCGGCGAGAAGATCCTGATGAAGGCCAACTCCGAGGAGCGTGTGAAAGCCGTTCTGGACGTGCTGCAGTCCAAGCTGGTCAAGCGCGGCATCTCGTTGAAGTCTCTGGACGCCGGCGAGCCGTTCGCCTCGGGTAAGGAATACCGGATTGAGGCCGGCATCAAGGAGGGCATTGCCCAGGACCAGGCCAAGAAAATCTCAAAGATCATCCGCGACGAGGGCCCCAAGGCCGTGAAGGCCCAGATCCAGGGTGACGAGCTGCGCGTCACCTCCAAGTCCCGCGACGATCTGCAGGAAGTCATTTCCCTGCTCAAGGGTTCTGATCTGGACGTCGATTTGCAGTTCATTAATTACCGGTAGCGCACGACAACCCTCGGCCAAAGCGTCGCTTGAGGCGGTAGTCCCCACGGGGGTCCACTGAAGCAGGAAGGACCGCAGCCGCAACACCAGGCTGCGGTCCTTGTCTTGTCCTATGCCGTAGGCACTGTTCCTGACCAGCCGTGGGATGAAGTAGAGCCCCTGAGAACTCGTCAAGATGCTGATGACGTATAAAATCCGTCCTGTAAGCACCATCACAGCAACTGGGAGGGTCGCCGACAATGGATGAAGAAGTAAAGACGATTAGGGAATTGCAGCGGCAGGCCAAGGCCGCAGTACTAGAGGCAATCATTGAGGCTGCCCCCAACGCCAACGACCGCGGAGTACAAGCGGTGGAGAGCATTGCCCGGGCGTTCGCTGCTGTAGCCGAAGCGCGCCCCCGGAAGGGCGACTTGTCCGACTGACGGAGGCGAACAGTCAAACGACCCCACCTAGCCTGTGCGACGACGGCCGCGCACCTCCCCAGGTGCGCGGCCGTCGTCGTGCTTCGGCTCGGCCTGCTCTGCCGCTGTTAGTGGACCCTGACGGCACGAGGACCGCTCGGCCAGCTGTACGATCCGCTGCGCCGCCGTTCTCCCCTGATCCAGGACAGCGTCATGCGGCACACCTGCTCCTTCACGAGAGCTCCGGCCCGTTTGCTCAAGGCAAGACGGCGCGGGGTGTCGTCCGCCCGCACGGGTTGGACCAGCCCGGACTTCCGGCCCAGACTGATGCAACGCAGCAGGAAGCCGGCGGACAACTCCCGAGGGCTCTGCTGCCGGATTCGGGCAATAACGTTGTCGGCGGCGTGAGCACCCATCGGCATGGCCATCGCACAGCTCATCCGCAGGTGCGAGGCAACCGTGTCCGGCGCGTGGACAGCGTCGCCGGCGCCGAAAATCTCCGGGAAGTCGGGGCAGGCCAAGGCTGAGTCGACAAGCAGTCGGCCGTCGGCATCGGTGGCCAGCCCGCTCGCTTGGGCGAGACCTGGAGCGGTAAAACCGGCAGCCCAGACGGTGCAGTCGGAGTCCAGGCACGTGCCGTCCGCCAGTGTGATCCGCTGCCCATCCGATCGGTCAACCCGGCGCCCTTCCATGACCTGGATCCCGAGGTCCCGGAGTTGGGCGAGCAAGGCGCGGCGGCCGCCGTCGGACAGGTCCTCCCCCACCTGCCCGCGCGAGACCAGTTGCACTCTCAACTGCGGATGCACCTCGGCAATTTCGGCAGCGGCCTCGATGCCGGTCAGGCCGCCGCCGATCACGCTGACGACGGCGCCGGGCGCCAACTGCTCCAAGGCCGGCCGCAGGCGGGCGGCGGACTGGGCGTCGTGCAGTGCGTAGCCCCCGGACTCGGAAGGGGCGGGCTGGCTGGCGCTGCCGGGGGCATAGACCAGGAAGTCATATTCCAGCGGGGCGCGGCCGTCGTCGAAGTGGACGCTGTGGGCGCGCGGATCGATCCGTGCGGCCTGGCCGACCACCAGCGTGGCCAGCGGGTGCAGCACCGTTTCCATCGGGACAGAGGCCGACTCCCGGCTCCCCGCCGCCACCTGATGCAGCCGGATCCGTTCGACGAAGTCCGCGAAGGGGTTGATGACGGTCACGCCGATCTTGCCTGTCAGTTCCTTGCTGCCGGCCAGCCGGTTCGCGGCCATGACTCCGGCGTAGCCTGCTCCAATAACGACGATCCGTTGATGTGTACTCACCGCGAGCTCCCTGAAGTTTTGTGGTTACAAACATAGGACACCGCGCAGGGCTGGATTGTGACACGTGGGAGGAACAGGCGGCAGGCGCCGGCAAGGCTGGTCCGGTCAAGGGTAGCGGGTAAGGGCGCCGGACAGTGGGACGGCGGTCGCTGGCTGGCCGGCCGGCCTGTCGTCAGTCCCGGGAATCGGTGGGGATGCGGTCCGGGTTGACCGCATCGGCGGTGGGACCGTCGGCGAGCGGGGCGGCCAGTGCGGGTCCGCCCACGGCCTGGCCCATCCAGGTCAGCGCCTCCCAGCCGCCCGGGCCTTCGTCGAGGACCACCACTCCGGTGTTGCTCAACTGGTTCTGCGCGACGAACGGGACGGTCAGATTTGACGCCCGCGCGCCGGCCCAGCTGCGGATCATGGCGCCGTGGCTGACCACCGCAAGGGTGCCGACGCCGGAGGCCCGGGCTTCGTCGATGACCGCATCGAAGCGGCCGAACGATTCGTGTCCGTCCGGGCCGCCGGGCATCCGCCGATCCAGGTCACCCGACGCCCACGCAAAGACCGTGGTCATGTACGCAATCACGGCATCGCGGTCGCCGCGCATTTCCAGCTCGCCCGCCGAAATTTCGCGCAGTCCGTCGTGAACATCGGTCTCGAGCTTTCGTGCGGCAGCCAGCGGAGACGCAGTCAGCTGTGTGCGCACCAAAGTGGAGACCAGCAGCGCGTCGATCCGCTCGCCGTCGAGCGCCGTCGGCAGCGCACGGGCCTGCTCCTCGCCCAACTCCGTCAGCTCGGCCCCCGGTGCCCCGGTATCCAGCAACCCACGGACATTGGAAGGAGTCTGGCCGTGCCGGATCAGCAGCAGTCGCATGCCGGCCTCAGTAGCCCAGCGGCCGTCCGGCCATCCGTTCCAACCGCGCCACGCGGTCGTCCATCGGCGGGTGGGTGCTGAACATCTTCTTGACGCCGCCGCCCTTGAACGGGTTGGCAATCATCAGGTGGCTGGTGTTGACCAGCTTCTGGTCCTGCGGCAGCGGCGCCTGCTGCGTGCCGTACTGCAGCTTGCGCAGCGCCGAGGCCAGCGCCAGCGGATCGTCGGTCAGCGTGGCCCCGTCCTCGTCCGCGTCGTACTCGCGGGTGCGGCTGACCGCCATTTGGATCAGCATGGCCGCGATCGGCGCCAGCAGGGACATGGCGATCAGCGCGAGCGGGTTGGCATTGCGGTCGCGGCCGCCGAAGAACAGCAGGAACTGGGCGACCGAGGTGATGACACCCGCCACGGCGGCGGCAACGGAGGATGTCAGGATGTCCCGGTTGTAGACATGCATCAGTTCATGGCCCAGCACGCCGCGCAGTTCGCGCTCATCCAGCAGGCGCAGGATCCCCTCGGTGCAGCAGACCGCCGAGTTCTTCGGGTTGCGCCCGGTGGCGAAGGCGTTCGGTGCCATGGTCGGGGAAACATAGAGCCGAGGCATCGGCTGGTTCGCCCGCGTAGATAGTTCTCGGACGATTCGGTACATTCCGGGCTGGTCGGCTTCGGTGACCGGATAGGCCTGCATGCTGCGGATAGCCAGCTTGTCGCTGTTCCAATAGCTGTAGGCCGTGGTGCCCACACCGATCAGGGCCATGATCCAGATCCAGCTGCCACTGCCGGTCCCGCTGGCCAACAGCGCGCCAATCGCCAGCAGCAAGGCGAAGAGTCCGCCCAGCAATCCTGCCGTTTTCAGTCCGTTGAAGTGGTTGTGCACAGCGTATAAGTCCTCTCGCGCCGATGCGGCCCTCTGCCGCTGCCGACGCAGCATGTCCGGTTTCAGTGTATCTACCGGACACTTAATCCAACGCCGGAATCCGGGGCCAAGTTCCGCAGCGGCCCGGCGCCTACGGCTCGGGGTGCCTATCGTCGTAGCGGGCGAATCTGGGTTGCAACCGGTGCAGCAGCCCGACCATGCACACGCAGGCGATGCCGCCCGCGAGGGCGGCGAACCCCTCGCCCAGCCATTGACCGCCTCCACCGGCGACGGCATCGCCAAGCCTCGGACCGCCGGCCACCACCACGATGAAGATTCCCTGCAGCCGCCCGCGCATGGCGTCGGGCGTCGCCGATTGCAGGATGGTGTTGCGGAAGACGCCGCTGACCGTGTCCGCACCACCGGCTACGGCAAGGCAGAGGGCCGCCGGCAGCAACCACTCACTCACGTGGCCGGCAGCCGCGGCGTCGGAACGGCCGGCCATGACGACGACGGCGCCGAACCCGGCGACGGAGATCCCCCAGACCACCACGCACCACAGCACCGCCAGCCCCTGCCGCCGGACGCCTCCCAACGGGCCGGAGAACACGGCCGCCACAAAGGAACCGGCTGCCACCGCAGCCAGCAGGATGCCTGCCGTTGCCTCGCCGCCGCCGATGATCACCGCTCCAATGGCCGGCATCAGCGCACGCGGTTGGGCCAGGACCATCGCGGCCATATCCACCAGGAACGTCATCCTGATGTTGGGACGGGTGCGCAGGAACTGCAGGCCTTCCACCACCGATTGCAGGCCGGCCTTGCGCACCTCACCCTCGGGTGGGATGGGCGGCAGCTTGACCACCGCCCAGATGGCCGCCGTAAACGTCAGGACGTCCAGGGTGTAGGTCCAGCCGAAGCCCACATTGGCCACCAGCAAACCCGCAGCCAGCGGCCCGATGGTCATGCCCAGCCCGAACGTCATCATGGTCAGGGCATTAGCCGCGGGCAGCATCTCGCGCCGCACCAGCCGCGGCACAATTGCATTGCGCGCCGGTTGGTTGATCCCGGCAGCGGCCGAGTGCACCGCGATCACTAGATAGAGCAACCACACCTGTTCCAGCTGGAACCACGCCTGCAGTGCAAACACCGCGGTGCAGGCCCACAACACCAGGCCGGAATACAGTGCTACTTTTCGTCGGTCGTGGGCGTCCACCACTGAGCCGCCGTAGAGCCCGGCGAGCACCAGCGGAATCAATCCGACAACGCCGACCGCGCCCACCGCCCAGGTTGAACCGGTGAGCTGATAGACCTCCAGGCTCGCTGCCACCGCCGTCAGCTGTGCACCGATGGCAGAGAGCGACGTGCCGACCCACAACCTGCGGAAATCCAGGCTCTCCTTTAGCGGCGCCGTATCGGCCAACAATTTGGGCATGGCGGCGATTCTAGTTGCCCGCAGCACCTTTCTCGGACTGATACGGCGGAACAGTGAAACGTGGCGCCCCGGACGCGGTCGGCGGCAAACCCAAGCACCGCCGTCGGGATTGATGACACCAGCCGTTCACCGACTATTCTGGACTCGTTCCAAAACATATTCTGGACTGAGTCCAGAAAAGCTGACAGAATGGCTGGCATGGTCGATATGAGGGAACCCGAGGACATGTTGCGCGAGGCTTCGCTGCGCGTCACCCGTCCGCGGACCGCGGTGCTGGAAGCAGTCCGCACGCACCCGCATGCCGACGCCGATTCCATCACCGGCATGGTGCGGGACGAGCTGGGCGGGGTTTCAAAACAGGCCGTGTACGACGTGCTTGCCGCGTTGACCGACGCCCGACTGCTGCGCCGGATCGAGCCGTCAGGCTCCCCGGCGCGATACGAGGCCAGGGTTGGCGACAACCACCACCATGTGGTGTGCCGGCGGTGCGGCGATATTGCCGACATCGACTGCACTGTGGGCGAGGCGCCGTGCCTGACGGTGGGCGCTGACCACGGTTTCGCGATTGATGAAGCCGAGGTCACGTTCTGGGGCATCTGTCCCGCCTGCACGGCCACGAAAGACCTTCAATTGGAAGATCCGACAAGGAGCGATAACTAAATGGCTGATAACACCAAGCCGTTGACAACCGTTGCGGGCGCGCCCGTAGTGGACAACCAGGACAGCCTGACCGCTGGTCCGCGCGGCCCGATGCTGCTGCAGGACGTCTGGTTCCTGGAAAAGATGGCGCACTTCGACCGCGAGGTCATCCCCGAGCGCCGCATGCATGCCAAGGGCTCCGGTGCGTTCGGTACCTTCACGGTGACCAACGACATCACCAAGTACACCAAGGCGAAGATCTTCTCCGAGGTCGGCAAGAAGACCGAACTGTTCGCCCGTTTCTCCACCGTTGCCGGCGAGCGCGGCGCAGCCGACGCCGAGCGTGACATCCGCGGCTTCTCGGTGAAGTTCTACACCGAAGAGGGCAACTGGGACCTGGTGGGCAACAACACCCCGGTGTTCTTCTTCCGCGACCCGCTGAAGTTCCCGGACCTCAACCACGCCGTGAAGCGTGACCCGCGCACCAACCTGCGCAGCGCCGAGAACAACTGGGACTTCTGGACCAACCTGCCGGAGGCCCTGCACCAGGTCACCATCGTCATGTCCGACCGCGGCATCCCGGCGTCTTACCGCCACATGCACGGCTTCGGCTCGCACACCTACAGCTTCATCAACGACGCCGGCGAGCGTTACTGGGTGAAGTTCCACCACCGCACGCAGCAGGGCATCAAGAACCTCACGGATGCCGAGGCTGCCGCGCTGGTCGGCGAGGACCGCGAGTCGCACCAGCGCGACCTGCTCGAGTCCATCGACAAGGGCGACTTCCCGAAGTGGAAGCTCATGGTCCAGATCATGCCCGAGGCAGACGCGGAGACCTACAAGTACCACCCGTTCGACCTGACCAAGGTCTGGTCCAAGAAGGACTACCCGCTGATCGAGGTTGGCGAGTGGGAGCTGAACCGCAACCCGGAGAACTACTTCGCCGACGTTGAGCAGGCTGCCTTCACCCCGGCCAACGTGGTTCCGGGCATCAGCTTCTCCCCCGACCGCATGCTGCAGGGTCGCCTGTTCTCCTACGGCGACGCACAGCGCTACCGCCTGGGTGTCAACCACCACCAGATCCCGGTGAACTACCCGCGTGGCGCCGGTCTGGTCAACTCCTTCCACCGTGACGGTGCCATGCGCGTTGACGGCAACCAGGGCGCCACCCCGGGCATCGAGCCGAACGGCTACGGCCGCTGGCAGGAACAGCCGGCCTACCGCGACCCGGCCCAGGCCATTGGTGCCGTGGCCGACCGGTTCAACTTCCGCGAAGACGACGACAACTACTACGAGCAGCCCGGCATCCTCTTCCGCGAGAAGATGACCGCCGAGCAGCGCCAGGTACTGTTCGAGAACACCGCCCGTGCCATCGACGGCGCTTCCCAGGCGACCATCGAACGCCACATCGCCAACTGCACCAAGGCCGACCCGGCCTACGGCGAAGGCGTGCGCAAGGCCATTGAGGCACTGCAGGCCGGCAAGATCTCCCCGGTCGACGTGAACACCGACTCGGCGTAATTGCCCCCGCCTGACGGCATGAAACTGCCCGGGACCAGCCCTTGCGGCCGGTCCCGGGCAGTTTTTTCGTTCTCGTGGGTTGGCTAGTTGTCCAGCAGGTGCTCGCGGCCGAACATTTTGGCTGCATCGCGCGCGGACGGCGTCCCGGCGTCCACGTCCGCGCCGGCCGCCAGCAGCTGGGCCACCACCGCATCCTCGCCCTTGAACAGGGCGCCGGCAACCGGGGACTGGTCGCGGACGTTGCGGATGTCCGGATTGGCGCCCCGGCCCAGCAGCATGCCCACAGTCTCTTCCTGCCCGTGGTAGGCAGCCAGCATCAGCAGCGTGTTGCGGTCCGGATCCAGCGTATCCACGGGCAGTCCGTGGTCGAGGAACTCCGCCAGCTCGCTGGTTTTGCCCTCGCGGGCCAAATCCATGGCGATGCCGACAATCCGTTGGGTCTGTTCTTCACTGAGCGGCATTTCGTTGGTCACTCCCCCAGAGTAGTTGCTCATTCCCCCACACGGTGCGAGCCTGACCCGAATGACGACGGCGGAGCCCGGCTGAGAAATTTATTAGGGAGCCGCCTCCAGGAAACGCCCCAGCAACAGGTGGAATGCCGCGGTCGACACGTCGGCTTGATCTGCCTGCTCAGCGACGACCACCTGCCCGAACCACAAACCGCACAGTCCGGCGGCGAAGAGCGCTCCTTCAGCTGCCGCCTTTTCCTCGGCGGCCCCGCGGGCACTGAGCCAACCGGCGGCGGCGTCACGCCAGCGGGCATGCCCCGGCAACCGGACTGCCGTTCCCGGCGGCGCGGTCTGGTGGGTAGCGGCTTGCTGGATGGCCGCCTCAAACCCCAACCGCTGAAGCACGCGGTTTTGCGCCCCCTGCGAACGTTCCCAGATCTGCAGCAGCAACTGCCGCAGCGCAGGGGCGTCTAAGCCGGCCAGCTGCTCCGGCGACGGCGGCGCCAACTGGACCTCCACCCGGTGGACGATCTCCTCGAGCAGCTGTTCACGGTGTCCGAAGTGGTAGACCAGCATGTAGCTGCTGATGCCCAGCGCCTCGGCCAGCGGGCGGAAGGACAGGTCGGAGAGGTTCTTGTCCTGCAGGTAGACCAGGATGTCTTCGAGCAGCTGCGGCTTGCGCTGCGGGTTCTGCGGCCTGGCCATGCGGTGCGCTTCCTCCTGCTGCTCGAAACCATTGCCGGTGCGACGCCGGTCCGTTGCGCTCCCCGGGAGCGGTCGGCTATCCGGCCGGATTTCAGCTTAGCTGCTGGGCCCTCAGGCTCTGGTCCGGACGGATGACAGACTCTTCCGCGACTTGCCGGAACGCCTCACGGGTTAACGGCCAGCGGCTCCCATACTGGGTGGAAGGGCCGACCTCGGGGGAATCGGACCGGCCGGCCGCCGGAAGTGAAGCGAGCAAGGAAGCGGGCAACAAAGCGATGGTGGCTCCAGTACAGACCCTGCTGCGGCGGTGCGGAGGGCGCTTCCGGGCCTTGCTCCACCGCCCGGCTCCCAAACAACGCGGGCTCGATATTCCGTCCGCGGATCCGAATCAAACACTGCTCAACAACTTGCGTTCCACCTACCCCGGAGCGAGCCTCAGCACGCCCTGCGACGACAAGGTACTGGTGGAACTGCCCGGCGGCGACGTGCTGCGCTTCTACGTCAAGCGCTAGGGAAAACGCCACGGGCGCGGAAAGGGCCGCCGGTTTCCCGTCGGCCCTCCCCTTTCGCGTCAGTGCTGCGAAATCCTGAGCATGTCTTCCCGCGGAACCACCTTGACCCGCTCGCGCTCGACGGCGGGAGCACCGTCGTCGTTGTTTTCCGCGACGAAGGAAGCGCCGAGCTCCCGCTCGTGGGCGTCCAGCTTCAGCCAGCCTTCCCAGGTGGTGTAGGCGACGCCGCGCTCTTCGAGCAGCTTGATGATGGCGTCCTCGTCCGGCTCGTCGGCGGCCGGCAGGTCCAGCCGGTCCTCCAGCAGGAACCCGATGGTCTCCAAGGCGTCGCCCTTGGTGTGGCCGATCAGGCCGACGGGGCCGCGCTTGATCCAGCCGGTGGCGTAGATGCCGGGGACGGGGTTTCCGCCCTCGTCGATCACGCGTCCCCCTTCGTTGGGGATGACGCCGCGGCGGGCATCGTAGCCGACCTCGGGCAGCTCGGAGCCGAAGTAGCCGATGGCCCGGTAGACCGCTTGGACCGGGTATTCGACAATTTCGCCGGTGCCGCGGACATTGCCGGTGCCGTCCAGTTCGTTGCGCTCGAACTTGATGGCGGCAACATGGCCGGCGCCGTCCCCGGTGCCCTCCACGATCTCCAGCGGGGTGTGCAGGAAGTGCAGGTGCAGCCGGCGCGAGGCGCCGGTGTCCTGTTCCTCCACCAGCCAGTTGGTGAGCGTGTTGACCATGGTCTTGGTCTGGTTGTTGGTGCGGATGGCCTCGTCGGAGCCCTCGTCGAAGTCGAAGTCCTCCGGGTAGAGCACAATATCCACGTCGCGGGAATGCGAGAGTTCGCGCAGTTCCAGCGGGGTAAACTTCACCTGGGCCGGGCCGCGCCTGCCGAAGATGTGCACGTCGGTGACCGGCGAGCCCTTCAGGCCCCGGTAGACGTTGTCCGGGATCTCGGTGCTGAGCAGATCGTCGGCGTGCTTGGAGAGAATGCGGGCCACATCCAGCGCAACGTTGCCGTTGCCGATGACCGCGATCTCCTTGGCCTCCAGCGGCCACTCCCGCGGCACATCCGGGTGGCCGTCGTACCAGGAGACGAAGTCCGCAGCGCCGTAGGATCCTTCAAGCTCGACACCCGGGATGTCCAGCGCCGCGTCCTTGATGGCACCGGTGGCGAAGATGACTGCGTCATAGAAGTGCCGGAAGTCGCTCAGGGTCAGGTCCTGGCCGTAGTCGACATTGCCGAGGAAGCGGATGTCGCCGCGGTCCAGCACTTTGTGCAGCGCGTTGACGATGCCCTTGATCCGCGGGTGGTCCGGCGCCACGCCGTAGCGGATCAGGCCGTAGGGTGCCGGGTAGCGGTCGAAGAGGTCGATGCTGACCTCGAAGTCCCGCTCCGCCTTGGTGAGGATGTCAGCGGCGTAGACGCCGGCTGGTCCGGCGCCGATGATAGCCACCCTCAGGGGACGCTGGGTGATGGCCTCGGCAGAGTTAGACACGGGCAGTCCTTCTTCTTGTGGAATCCTCCTGCGCAATAAGCGCACAGTTTCCTATTCTAAATGCCCGCGGGTTGGCCGCCTAACGGTGTGCCGGGCGTCTCATCTGGCGCAGGGAGCGCTCAGCGGCCGGCGCCCGGCAGGCCGGCCAGCCGGTTCTGCACGAATTGCAGATCCTGCACGTCGTCCTCGGCCGCGATGGCCCGGTACACCCCGGCATCGGCCATATCGAGCTGCATCCCCTCGGCGAAGTCCGCGTTGTGACCGGTGTAGGAGAGCCTGAAGAGGCGCCGGTCGCCATCCATGGCGGTATCGAGGACCCGGAAAGGAAGCCCGTTGAAGGTGCAGGAGACGTTCAGTTCGTAGAGGTCGGTAACGTCCTTTAGCGCAACCTTCGCCCGCCAGACCCCCCGCGGGGTCTTCGCGAAACCCGACACGTCCGCCGGGGGCTCCCCGGCCGATGCGAGCACCACGGTGTTGCCGTCGTCAACCATGTCGGCAATGAAATCTGCTCCGCGCCATGTGGCACGCCAGCCCAGCAACGACGACGGCGGTACGGGCTTCGGCTCCACCCTCGCCTCATCGGCGACCGCCGCCCAGCCGCGGGCTACATCGACATAGACCGCGAGGAGATCCTCCGAGCCGTTTCGGCCGATGCGCCAGAGTTCCGCGCCGGCCGGCAGCCGCACTTCGTCGAGATAGAACAGCGGGGCTTGGCCACCGTTCCAGGACGTGAAGCCCGTTCCGGTGAACGGCTCGCGGTCCACAAACTCCGGAGCCAGCGCGTCGTGCAGGTAGTTCCCGACCGGAGACTGGAAGCGGAGCACATCGATCGTTTCCGCATCCCGCTGCCACGGAGACCCTGAAAACCCCAGCCCGTGGGCGTCGAACAGCAGGTCCGGGGTTCGTGCCCCGACGACGTCCGCCGCCCGCAGCACGTAGCCGGCCACGGTGTCCGCGGAGTTGGCTCGATAGTTGCGGCTCAGGGCCGGGCTCACGGCCTTCTGCAGGATTGTCCGGGTCATGCTTTTCGCTCCACTCTTAATCACGCTGTGTGCGCCCGCTCGGTGCGCTCGATGTTCAGGTCCTGCAGGGCATGTGGCTCGACCCAGCCGAACACGAGGGCATTCTCATGGACCATTTGCTTGCAGTCCGGCCCCGGCTGCTCACCGCCGTCACGGATAAGGGTGAGTTTGCCGTTGTAAGGAGCAGAACCGTCCAGTTCCCATTCGCGCCCCTGCCAGGTCCCATAGGTACCTGTCAGTTTCGTACCGTCACTCATCCACACGTGCTACCCCCTGCTGGCCGCTGCCGGGCAGGTAGTTGCGGCCCGAGACTGGGCTCGCTGCCCTCTGCAGGATTGTCCGGGTCATGCTGTCAGCTCCACTCGTTCCGATTTGAAATCCGTCAGCGCATGCTCTGGAATCCAGCCGAAGACCCAGCTGCGGTCATATTCTTCGAAGCTATATTCCCGGACGAGCGCATCCCAATGGATGCGGGATTCGCGCGGCATGGTCTCAACGGCCAACCGCCCTCCTTGGTCCTGCGCGATGATGCGCACATGGGCCTGGATGTCGTGACCCGTGCTGCCGGTGAGCGGAACAGATCCCGTAGCGGCGATCTCATGGAGATCGGATACCTCTGATTCGGGAACCTCCAGATAGTGCCGGGTAGGCGTCCGGCCAAACCGATTCGGAAACTCCAGTGTGGACCATTCCGGCGAAGGCTTCTCGCCGCCATCCTGAATGATCGTCAGCCTCCCCTGGTAGGGGGTGCGCCGCTGGATCTCCACCACCCGGCCGTTCCACGTTCCGTAGATCCCGTCCAACGGAGTTCCATTGCGAAGCCACATGTTCACACCCTAATCCAATGATCTCCGTCGAATATCCCGCCCAGAACCTTGGACGCCCCACGACGGGAAATCATCCATGGCGCTCAGTTCGTTCGATGGCGATATCGGCGAGAGCCTGTCGTGGAACCCATCCGAAAACAAAGGCGTTCTCATAGCGCTTGAATCCGAACTCCTGCACGAACCCGTCCATGAAGTTCGGTGCGGCCTGTCCGAAAGTCTGCACGGCGAGGCGACCTTCGTGGTCCTCCGCCAGCAGCTCGACCGACACGCGGTCCAGCTTGGCCGTGGCACGAATGGAATGTAAGTCCGACACTTCGTTCGCGTCCACGATGCGTCGGAAGTGAACCGGGGTGCGGGCAAACCGGTTTGGAAAATGCTGCTCAGCCCACTCCTGCCCCGGGCTGTCGCCCCCATCCTGAATCAGGACGAGCTTCCCCCTGAGCGGCCGGGTGCTGTCCAATTCGAACGCCTCGTCGCGCCACGTGCCGTACGAGCCTGAAAGCTTGGTTCCGTTACTCATCCACATACAGCGCACCATGCCCCTACTGTTTCGCGCCGCGACCTTGATATGAGTGGACGCTCAGGGTGTCGAGCAGGATTCATTCTGATATCTCGGTGCGTTCGATAGAGATGCCGACGAGGGCATGCGATGGGACCCATCCGAAAACGAACGCGTTCTCGTAGCGCTCGAACTCGAATTCCTCCACGAGCCTATCCATGAAGTTCGGCGGTACCGGACCCAACGTTTGAACGGCAAGTCGTCCCTCGCCGTCCTCCGCCAGAAGCTCCACGGCGACGCTATCAAGCCTGGCCGTCGCCCGAACGGAATGGACGTCGGAGACAGAAGCTGCGTCGACATCCTTGTAGAAACGGACTGGTGTCCGAGCGAATCTGTTGGGAAAATCCAGCCGTTCCCAGTCCTGTCGTGGCTGTTCTCCACCATCTTGAACCAGAGTCAGGTACCCGCGATCACTAGCAGAACTCCACAGCTCCCATTCGTGTCCCTGCCACGTCCCGTAGGTACCACTCAGTTTCGAGCCGTCGTTGCGCCACATATTCCGATTTCCACTCCAGCCGTCCTCTGGGGCATGGCCTGAACTAGGACAGTCAAAGTCATGACGATCGTTCTATTCGTTCGACTTTGAGGTCTGTCAGCGCATTTCCTGGGACCCACCCGAAGACCCACGAACGGTCGTATTCTTCGAATCCGTATTTCCGGATCAGCGCATCCCAATGGTGACACGGTTCACGGGGTTCTGTCTCGACCGCTAGGCGGCCCTGATCGTCCTGCGCGATGACACGCACGTAAACCTGTATATCGTGGCCAGTTGAGTCGTGCAGCGGGACGAAGCCCGTGGTCAGGATCTCGTGCACATCGGAGACATCGGCTTCCGGAACGCGGAAACGATAGCGCACGGGCGTCCGACCGAACCTGTTCGGAAAGATGTCGCGCTTCCATTCGGGCCCGGGCTGGTCTCCCCCGTCCTGAATAAGGGTGTACTCGCCTCTGGATGAGACCGGTGAGCGCAGTTCCAGTTCACGATTCCGCCACGTACCGTAATAGCCAGTCAGTTTCGTTCCATCCTGCATCCACATGGCCTAACCCCCTTCCCGGCCTCCCGCGCCTCGGTTGGATGGCGGGACGTCATTTGTCCCGCTCAGTGCGTTCAATGGTGATATCGGCGAGGGCGTGCCGGGGAACCCATCCGAAAACAAAGGCATTCTCGTAGCGCTCAAACCCAAATTTCTCGACGAACCCGTTCATGAAGTTTGGTGCAGCCTGGCCAAGTGTCCGGACGGCTAGGCGACCTTCGTGGTCCTCCGCCAGCAGTTCAACGGACACAGCGTCCAGCTTTGCCGTGGCACGAATGGAATGAACTTCCGAAACCTCGTTCGCATCCACTATGCGTCGGAAGCGAATCGGGGTGCGAGCAAAACGATTCGGAAAAGTGTGTCGCGACCATTCGGGACCCGGCTGCTCCCCGCCATCCTGAATCAGGACAAGTTTTCCAGCGACTGCCCGGGTACTGTTCAGTTCGATCTCTTCGCCTCGCCAGATGCCGTACGACCCGGAAAGCTTCGTCCCGTCACTCATCCACATGGGCTGCCGGCGGTGCGTCGCCGGGCCAGGGACCGGTGCGGCTCCTCAGGCTTGCCGCATCATCCGGCCCTCAGCCGGCGGCTCCCAGCCGGTCCGGGCCGAACAGCGGCGAGCCGTCGTCCGACTCGATCGACGCCAGCAGCTCCTCGATGGGCGCCCCGGAGTAATAGGTCAGGTGGCGCGCCCCGGTGCCGGTCGGGAAGAAGGCCCGGAACTCCCCTCGCTCGCTGGTGCCGGTGAGGGTAACCGGGTAGGCCTGGTCGGGGTCCTCGACCCGGCAACCGTATCGGTCGGTGTAGGGCAGGAAACCGTCCCCGGCGTCCGCTGCCTCCAGGAACCGGTTGGCCCGGCCGCTGAGGAACAAGAGGCACCGCGTAAGTATGTCCGGGTCCTCGGTGCGCACGTAGGACCTTTTCCGGTCCGCGTTGTCGTGCGGCATTTCAAAGTCCAGGATGTACCTTTCGGCTGTCGCGCTGACGGTCGTGCGCTCTCCGGCCGCGTTCATGAACGCCCACTGATCGTCACGGATCAGCGGTTCGGCTAGGGCGGCGTACTGGACGGCCTTGTCCATCCGTTCGGGCGGCAGTTCCGCCAGCCGGCCCGGCAGCCCTTGGAGAACGTGGCCCGGCCTGCCCGGCCCGAACAGCGGGGCACCGTCCGCCGCGACGAGTGACACCACGAGGGACTCCAGCGGAAGTGCAGCATACCGAGTGAAGATCCGCGCGTCGCGTGCCACCGGAAAGCCGGCGGTGACGGTGCCGCCGGGTCCCGTACGTTCGAGCACGGCGGGCGACTTGTGCGGCTTGGTGCGAAGCGTCCAGCCGCCGGCGTCATCCATCCCCTGGTCGGAGAGAGCCAGAAAGCGCAGGCCGCGGCGTTTGCGCTGCCAGAACGCCGCCCGGAACAACAGGCAGCGCAGCAGGGCCTCCGGGTCCGCGGTGCGGACGTATTCCGGCTTCCCGGGCCAGTAAGGCGCGATGACGTCCCGGAAGACGAAGCCGTCGGCCTCGGCGGCGATGGACATCCGGACGCCGTAGTTGTTCCGGACGGTCCAGGCGCCGTCCTCCAGGGAACTGCGGCCCCCGAACCACTCTGCAGCTGTCGCCAGCAGGGCTTCGTCCAGCTGCCCCAGGTAGGCTGCCATGTCAGAAGTCCGAGGCGCGGAGCAGCGCTTCCGGGCCGGCGGGGTCCACCACCATCGACAGTTCGGGCCTCTGGCGCAGCATGTCGATGGCCCAGGTTGCCGGCACTTCCCTGAACCGCGCCGCCGGCCGGAAGGCGGCAACTTCCGGCCCGGACGAGAATACGGGAAGAATCGGCCCGCCGTCCTGGCCCTTGAGCAGGATCGGGCCTCCGTCGGAGACACCCTCGTCCGGACGGTCAACCGTCAGAACGACGGCGCCGGGCCGCTTGAGCTGTTCGGCGACGGCGTCGGTGCCGCTCTGGCTTGCCACGGCCCGCTTCAGGTCGACATTGGCCAGGCTCCCGGCCGCGAAGCCGATTTCCGGACGACCGAGGGCGCAGGCGGGGCCAGCGGGATTGATGTAGAGGTAGGCAATGTCCCGGTGGCCGTCGACGAACTTCACCAGTTCCTCGCCGGGCTGGACCCAGGACACCGGTGCCCCCGGCCGGCCCGTGGAGGCCCGGAATTCGGCCAGCTTCTCCTGCGAGGTGAAGGCGAGCACGGACGGCGAACCGTGGACTTCGACGACGCTGATGCCCGGGCGCCCGGGGTTATCTGTGGCATCGAGCAACACTTCGCTGCCGATCAGGTGGCGCAACACATTGACCGCCGCCGCCTTCCCCGGATTCTCGCTGAATCTCGTTACGGCGTCGGCGACCAAGCGGTTGTCCAGCCCGCGCCGGCCTGCCTGTTCCTGCCCGGCTGCTGATGCGGGCCCCTGGTCGGCCGGTTCTCCCAGACCGAAATCGGGCGCGGGCTGGTCGAAATTGAAGTAGGTGTCCAGGGAGTATTTCGGTTCCG